>JADZGG010000466.1 GCA_020854015.1 Flavobacteriales bacterium | reverse complement strand
TCTATGCCACCTTTTTCGGAGGGAACATCAGTGCGGAGCATGTGGACGGCGGCACCAGTCGCTTCGATCGGCGCGGACGTGTATATCAGAGCGTGTGTGCGGGCTGTGGCGGGAATTCCGACTTCCCGATCCATCCGGACCCAGGTGCCTGGAGCCCTACCAACAACAGCGGCTTCTGCCACAATGGCGTGTTCAAGTTCGACTTCAACTTCCCTATCGTGGTGGCGGATTTCAACACCACCCTGTTCTGCCTGCCGACCCCGATCACCTTCACCAACACCAGCTACGGTGCCACCAACTACAACTGGGCATTCGGTGACAATACCTTCAGCAGCGCGACGTCACCGACCCATGTATATCCGGCTCCCGGTGTTTACACGGTGACACTGATCGCGAGCAATGCCGCCACTTGCAATCAAGCGGACACCATCAGCCAACAAGTCGTGGTCCTTGGCAACGGGACCTATGCCCTCCCCGACACCTCGGTATGTGAAGGACAGAGCGTGCAGATCGGAGTTCTTCCCATCCCTTCGCCGGGCATCACCTATCTGTGGACGCCTGCGATCGGCCTGAGCGATCCGAACGTACCCAACCCCATTGCGACACCATCACAGTCCACGGCGTATTCGCTGGAGATCAGCAACGGGCTGTGCACCACCACTGCAACGCAGTTGGTCCAGGTCACTTCTTCGCTGATCGATGCTGGCGCACAGCAGTCCGTTTGCGGTCCGAACGCAACAGCTACCGTGGTGGCCAACGGCTTCGGATCGGTGGGACTGTTCCAGTGGTCGAGCAACGCCCTCTTCACAGACACGCTGAACTTCCCCCTTACCGACAGCACCGCTACGGTCGACGTCAGTGGCAGTGGATGGTTCTTCGTTCAGCCACTGGACAACAGCTGCGGAGGAACTGACAGCGTGTATGTGCAGGTTGAACTTGCTTCTCCAGCGATCATCGGTGACCTGTTGATCTGTGCAGATGAGATCGCAACGCTTCAGTTGTACAGTGTCGAACCGGGTTCGACGATCGCATGGTCTCCAGCCCCGCTCATCGATAGTGGCCAAGGCACTGCGGCAGTGATGGTCAGTCCGTCCGGGACCACACTGTTCACTGTTAGCGTGGAAAGCCCTGCAGGTTGCAGTTGGACCGGTTCGGCGACGGTAAGTGTTTCCACGGTGAATGCGTCTGAAGTCAGCGCAACGGTGGACCAGGCGGTGGTCATCGCAGGCAGCACCGTGCAGCTTCAGGCAACGCCTGCAACAGGAGTGACCTATTCCTGGTCTCCGAGCGGGGCCGTGAGCAACAGCGCTTCTGCAGCACCTACGGCTGTGGTCAATGCGACAACTACGTTCGTTGTAGTGGTGAGCGATGGGATCTGCACTGTATCTGATTCCGTGACCGTGCGGATCTTTGAATTCGCCTGCGATGAACCGGACATCTTCGTACCGAACGCCTTCACACCGAACGGTGATGGGAACAACGACCTGCTCTTCGTCCGGGGCAGGTATATCACTGCGCTGGAGTTCAAGGTCTTCGACCGCTGGGGCGAGAAAGTCTTCGAGACCACTGACCAAGCTTTGGGCTGGGATGCCATTTACAAGGGAAAGCCAGTGGATCCGGCCGTGTTCGTGTATTGGCTGAAGGTCGAATGTGAAGGCGGACAGACCTATTTCAAAAAGGGCAACGTGACCGTTATCCGATGATGCGAATGTGTGGCGGGTTCCGAGTATTGAGCGAGGAGCGTGGGCCGACCGGGCACGGCTCGCCACGCGCCGCTCACCGGTTGCTGCTGACGATCATCCTTCTTGCTTTTCAGCTCGTCCGTTCAACGTCCTCATTCGCACAGGACATCCACTTCAGCCAGTTCTTCCAATCGCCTTACGCGCTTACACCGGGGAATATCGGGCTTTTCGATGGTGATCACCGTATTGCGGGTGTTTTCCGCCAGCAGTGGCGCGCGGTCACCACACCCTACCGGACCTTCGGCGCAGGCGGTGATGCTGCCCATGCCTTCGATGTGGATCAGCTCGGCGCAGGTGCATGGCTCTACAACGACCGCGCTGGCGATTCGCGGTTCAACACCTTTCAGATCAGCCTGGGTGGCAGTTGGACAGAGCATTTCGGTGATCGAAAAGTGCACAGCCTTACCTGTGGCCTGCAATTCGGCCTCACCGCGATCAGCATCAACTACAGCGACCTGCAGTTCGATAATCAGTACAACGGCTTCTACTATGACCCCTCGCTTTCCAATGGTGAATCCTTCGCACGGGATGCGCTGACACATGTGGACCTGCACGCGGGCGGCGTTTACCGCTACCATCCTGCCAAACGCGAGCTGGTCCAGCTCGGACTCGGGCTTTTCAACCTTACGAAACCACGGATCGGCTTCTTCGGCGCTGATGGTGATCCGCTCGACCGTCGTACAAGCTTCCACATACTTACACAGTTCCCCTTGAGCGAAAAGGTGGATCTGCTGCCGATGTTCCAGTACATGGGGCAAGGCCCCTTCAGCGAATTGGACCTGGGCGGCACGGTGCGGTACATCATGAAGGATCACTATGGCGTTCTACGGGCCGTTCAAGGTGGCCTTTTCTACCGTGCTTCGGATGCAGGTTATGTGTACGCCGGACTGGAGCGCGACGATTGGACCTTTGGACTTAGCTACGACATCAACTTCAGCGACCTTGTCCCTGCCAGCCGGAACCGTGGCGGCATCGAGTTCACTGCGGTCCGCGTGTTCCGAAAACGGCCTGCTGTGCCCGCCCGATTCAAGGCCTGCCCCGACCTGCTGTGACCATGCCCCGAACACTTCGACCGCTCCTTCTCATCCTTCTCCTGTGCACGCTCCGCGGACAGGCCCAATCCGTCGATCAATGGACATCCTGGGGTGATGCGGCACTGGAGCGCAATGATCGTTACGGAGCCTCGAGGTTCTATGCCGAAGCTCTGAAGATCGAGCCGGGCCGCATGGAGCTGCAGTGGAGGTACGCCGAGGCCTGCCGCCTGAGCAACCAGTACGACAAGGCCGAGGCGATGTACGACAAGGTGCATCGAAAGGACCTCGACCGCACCCATCCCGCCGCGTTGCATTGGCTTGCGGAGATGCAGATGTGCAACGGTCACTATGACGAAGCCAAGCGCAGCTGGGAGAAACTTCGTAAGCGTGAGGCCGGAAAAAAGTCATTCGAAGCCCTGCGCGCAGAGGCCGGCATCGAAGGATGCCGCTTTGCAAAAGATGCTATGCAGAAACCCGACCTGTCGATCACGGTGGACCACCTGCCGGAACCTGTGAACACCTACGACAGCGAGTTCGGCGGAAGAACGGACAGTGCTGGCACGCTCTACTTCAGCACACTGCGTGGCGAACTCTCCGAGGAGTATGAGGTGGTGGACACAGCCACCTACCACGTGAGCGTCTGGAACGCAAAGGCCACCAGTGGCACATGGCAGGATCCCAAAGCCCTTCCACCGACGATCAATGCGGAGAATGACAACGCCAATTCAGCTTGGTCGCCTGACGGGAAGTGGTTCTATTTCACGCGCTGCATGACCAACGTTCCATGTGGGATACATGTGAGCAGCTGGGATGGTGTTTCGTTCGGAACTCCGGAGCCTGTGTACGGCCTGGCCGACAACGCGACCACCACGCAACCGATGTTAGCATCGCTTAACGGTCGTACGGCACTGTACTATGCATCCGACCGCAGCGGCGGCGAAGGCGGTATGGACCTCTGGGTCTGTGAAGTGAACGGAGCGCAGATCTTGAATCCGCGACCTCTCGGTCCCACAGTGAATACACCTGGTAACGAAGCCTGCCCCTACTTCGAAAGCACCACCAAGACCCTTTTGTTCAGCTCTGACTTTCACCCTGGGTTTGGGGGCTATGACATCTTCTCAAGCAAATTGACCTTGGGTGGATACGAGCCTCCGATCAACGCTGGCGCACCGATCAACAGCCCCGCGAACGACCTGTATCCTGCATTCAATGACGCCACAGGCCAAGGACTCCTCACCAGCAACCGTGTAGGCTCCCTGACCAAGAAGGGGGCCACTTGCTGTAACGACCTCTACCTCTGGAGCGAACCGCGTGAAACTAGACCGACGGAAGTGCCTGCCACGCCAGAAGAGGCCATCGCCCTTAAGCGCATAACCAGCCTGCGTGAAAAGCTCCCGCTGCGCCTCTACTTCCACAACGACGAGCCGAACCCGCGTAGCTGGGACACTCTCACCACACTGACCTACGGTAACACCTACACCGCCTATAAGGACCTTGTGCCCGACTACCACAAAGCCTGGGAGGATAGTCCATCGGGAACGTCGGCCATCGATGCCTTCTTCCGCGACCGCGTGGATCTGGGCTTCGCGCAGCTCCTTGACTTCGTTGGCCTTTTGAAGCAAGCGCTGGGCGAAGGACAGCGGATCCGTTTGGTGGTACGTGGCTTTGCCAGCCCATTGGCAAAGAGCGACTACAACAAGAACCTCTCTTTGCGGCGGATTAGCAGCCTGGTGAACCATTTGCGTACCGTGGACCGAGGTTCGCTCATTCCCTACTTGGATGGCACGGCGAAGAACGGCGGACGATTGGTGATCGAAAAGGCTCCCTTCGGTGAGGACCGCTCGGCGGGGGACGTGAGCGATGTGCTCGAAGACCTGAAGAGGTCCGTTTACAGCGTGGGCGCTTCGTTGGAGCGACGCATCGAGATCGAACAGGTGGAACTCATAACTGCGGGGACGGGCTCCGCGCATTCGAACATACCTGCGATCGACCTGGGGTTGCATCCTGAAGGCGCACCAAGCACCGTGCACTTTCCGATCACCAATATAGGCGACAAACCCTTGAAGCTGCTGACCGCAAAGGCGGACTGCGGTTGCACTACGGCAACCCTGCCGGAACAGGCGATCGCACCGGGTGCCACCGAGGAGGTCGAAGTTCACTTCAGCGGCCGGGCGCCAGCAGGCCCCTTGGAGAGGCACGTCACCATCACCACCGACGGCGATCCCCCATCTTTGGTGCTCACCCTTACGGGCACCATCGTGACCCACAAGTGATCATGGACCTCCTGCTCCTATCGAACTCGACCCTGCCCGGCGAGCCTTTTCTTCAATGGCCGCGCCAAGCGATATCGGGCTTCCTGGGTGCACAGCGCAAGCGGGTCGCGTTCGTACCCTTCGCTGCCGTGTCATTCAGCATGGATGAATACGCGCGTATGGTACAAGGCGCCTTCGCGGAAATGGGTCACGAGCTCTTCAGTCTGCACACCGAGCCGGATAAGGTCAAGGCGTTGGAGACAGCGGATGCCGTGGTCGTGGGCGGGGGCAACACCTTCCAGCTGCTCCGCACGCTCTACAGCACGGAGCTCGTCAGGGCCATCCGCCGTCACGTCCAGGGTGGCATGCCATACATCGGCTGGAGCGCAGGAAGCAATGTGGCCTGTCCTTCGATCATGACCACCAACGACATGCCCATAACCGAGGTGCCGACGCTTCGTGCCATGGGCCTCATCCCCTACCAGATCAATCCGCACTACACGGATGTGAAGCTGGACGGGCACGGTGGTGAAACGCGCGACCAACGATTGAACGAGTTCCTGGCATTGAACCAGCGCGTTACCGTTGCAGGCTTGCGTGAGGGAAGCGGACTTCGTGTCCATAACGACCGCACCGAGCTGATCGGAAGGGCCATGCGCCTGTTCCGTCACGGCAGCGACCCAAGGGAAGTGGCTGAGGGCAGTGCGTTCCGGACCGACCTTAGCGATCTGAAGTAAGCCAGATCCCGACCCTTCGACTTCTCGCATTGCATCGGCACGTGGGCTGTTCCACAGCTCACCTAAGCCAACACCGCCCTGTTGGCACCCGGAACGCCATAGCGCTCACATGCGCCAGCGACGAGGCTAGGTTTGCATCCTATTCCACGCTGTGGTCATGAACCTCACGGACGAACTCGACCGTCTCCGCCAGAAGCTGGGATTCGACCTGCTTTTACTGGGCAAGGTGGTGCTGATCGTAGTGGCCGCGTTCATTCTGGAGCAGACGACCACTTTCCTGATGAAGCGCGCTTATCTGCGGAGCGATCAGGACCCCGAAGACCGCACACGATACCGGTTCATGCGCAACGCGATCCGACTGATCGTCGGCATCCTCGCCTTCATCGGTATCATCTACAGCGTGCCCTCACTGAAGCACTTCGCGGTCACGCTCTTTGCCGGAGCAGGCATTCTGGTGGCGCTGCTCGGTCTTGCGGCCAAGGATGCGTTCGGCAACATCATCAGTGGAGTGTTCATCGTTTCATTCAAACCATTTCGCGTTGGCGACCTCATCCGCGTGGGCGACAAGCACCAGGGCGTTGTGGAGGATATCACGCTACGGCACACTGTGCTGAACACTTTCGAGAACCGGCGTGTGATCATTCCGAACGCGATCATCAGCGACGAAGTGATCACCAATAGCACGATCCGGGACGAGGCCACTTGCGAGTTCATCGAGGTAGGCATCGGGTATGAAAGCGACCTGGACCATGCCATGGCCGTGATGGCCGAGGAGTGCTACCAACATCCGGACTGCGTGGACCGTCGATCAGTGGCTGAATTGGCGCAAGGGCTCCCCAAAGTCCCAGTGCGTTTGGTGCAGATCGCTGAGAGCAGCCTCATTCTTCGTGCTGCGGCTTGGGCCAAGGACCCAGTTGGTGCCCGAAGCATGCACTACGAGCTGAACCGACGCATCAAACTTCGATTCGATAAAGAAGGCATCGAGATCCCTTATCCACACCGCACGATCACCCATAAGAAGGGCCAGGCGCCCACCGCCACCTTATGAAGAAAGTGCGTAGCCGCTCGGGTAAAGCCGGCCTACCGCCCGGTTCATTGGTGCGCGTCGGCGACGCCAATGCTCTGGCTCCGGTGATCAAGCTCTTCACTTACACGGCCGAGGGTTTCACAGAGCGAGATCTGAAGAGCGTGGAGGATGTGCCCGCCGTGAGCGCAATGAACGGCATTGCCTGGCTGGACATCGATGGGCTTGACGATGAGAAGGTGATCCATGCCGTGGGCGAACGCTTCTGCCTGCACCCGCTGCTGCTGGAGGATGTGCTCAATTTCGACCACCGCCCGAAACTCGAGGAATATCAGGATACCCTCTTCGTGGTGGCCAAGATGTTGAGCCTTGATGAGGAGACCGGCGGAATCGATATGGAGCAGGTGAGCTTCGTACTTACGAAAGGCACCCTGATCAGCTTTCAAGAACGACCGGGTGACATCCTCGATCCGATCCGCGAGCGCATCCGCAAGAATCTTGGCCGCGTGCGCAAGCACAATGCCGACTACCTGCTCTATGCCCTGCTCGATGTTATCGTGGACAACTATTTCCTGATCGTTGAGAACGTTGGTGAACGCATTCAGGAACTGGAGCGCAAGGTGACCGTGCGACCGGGGAACGAGGACCTGCTCACCATCCAAGAGATCCGAAGCCTGCTGATCACTGTGAACCGTTATGTGACACCGACCCGTGAACTAGCCGGCCGCCTGAACACGGTGCAGAGCGAGCTGATCGAGAAGGGCACACGACGCTACATCAACGACCTCCAGGACCATACCGTGTACATCGCGGACAGCATTAACACCTTTCGTGACACGCTCACGAATCTGGAGAACACCTACCATGCCGGGGTGAACATGCGCATGGGCCAGGTAATGAAGCTGCTCACGGTGATCAGTACCATCTTCATTCCGCTCACCTTCATCGTGGGTGTATACGGCATGAACTTCGACCACATGCCGGAGCTGCACTGGCACTACGGCTACTTCACCGTGATGGGCGGTATGTTCATCGTATCAATATTGATGCTGCTCTGGTT
This sequence comes from Flavobacteriales bacterium, assembly GCA_020854015.1. Classification (GTDB taxonomy): domain Bacteria; phylum Bacteroidota; class Bacteroidia; order Flavobacteriales_F; family PHOS-HE28; genus PHOS-HE28. Next base: position 2,892 of record JADZGG010000466.1, on the reverse strand, counting down.
CCGCCGCAAACGGTGGCTCTGATCAACGCGGTCGTTCGCCTTCCTGAAGTGCTGCTCGCACCCCTTCGCAACGCCGATCAACAAGCCTCGATCCCTGGTGCTACGGAGAACGACCTACGCAATCGCATTAGCGCGTCCACGGTGATCGTGTAAAGAACGAGGAAGACAGGAACGACCGGAACGACCAATCGGTCTCTTTGCCAGAAGGAGATACCACAGGTGAGGAGGACGAACCAAGTAATGACCATGGCCATGCCCCAAAGCACGGCACGGCCCTTCTCTCCACGGCGCAACATCACGATGAAAAGCCAGGTGCACGGAAGAAAGGCCACTACGTGCAGTACGGTGTAGAACTTGTTGCTGCGAAGCATGAACACCCGTGCACGCGGATGCTCATGCTCGGGGACCATTTCCAATGAGAAGCCATCCGGCCTGTAGATGTTCCGATCGAGGTGATTGACGTACAAACCGAGGAACGTTCCGGCATGATCGCCAACGAATCGCCTCACCTCGATCACGCTGAGGTCCCGGACCTTGACCCGAGCATCGTTCAGGGCGACCCCGTTCACCTTTCCATACCCCTCGGCGAACAGATAGTTCCGGAAAGCGCTTTCACCAACGGTGGAAATGCCCCAGTGGTCGTGCTTCACTCGCATGATGAACACCTGCGGCACAACGGGCAGCAGCGCGAAGACCAGCAGGACAATAGTCTTGGGGGCCGCTTTGAACGCATGGTAGTAGTAAAGGGGACCGACCACGAAGAGCCATGCCAAGAGCAGAGGAAAAAAGACCGGTCTCACAAGAGAGAGCATCCCAAGTTGCAGAACGATCCAGGAGAAAAAGCTGGGGAAGGCCCATCGGTCATGATTCCTGGCAATGAAAAGCAACATCACCGAAAGCAGCATTGCGGTGAACACTTCGGTCAGCGCGTGGTATGTGAGCGCGAAGAGGGACAGATTGAGCATCACCATGCTGCTCGTGATCCATGCCAACCAACGACATCCGCTAATGATCAGGACGGTAAGGTGTACGCAGATGATACACACCAACCAAGCCGCCAACTGCATGGCCCATACGCCGATCGAACCGCCCAGGGCCGCCGCCACAGCAACGATCACAGGATAGAGGTAGGGACGTAAAGCTGTTGCGTCCGTAGCAGTGCCGTGTGTAAGCCACTCTCCCACCTCCCGATAGTCACGAGCATCAGCGGAGAAGAACATGAATGCCTCCGTGACCGGAAGATCCAGGGCGCGAGCCATGAACAGATAGAACAGCATGGCCACAACACCTACTTGAAGGACCAACCGCCCCGTGGATGAACGTCCTGTGGATCGCGACCGCACCGAATTTGATGGAGAATAGCTGATCTTCAAATATAGAAGGGGTCGACCTTGACGATATTCAACCGCGAACCCACTACTTGGATCTTTAGAAAGAGAGGGCTCGGGATCAGCACTGCAACATGCGCCATCGCCTCCGGCTCCAAATATTTGCACCGGTAATGGGCGCGCGTTGTCGGGTACCGTTATTTTGCACCTGCTAAAAGGCATGCGCACGCTTTCCTCCCTCGTTCAAGCCATCGGCCAGAGCGACCAGACCTGGTCGGCCTTGCTCATCCCGGCTCCCAAGGGCCGACTTCCACGCACCTACCGATGACGTGCCCGGCCATGCTCACCAGGATGCAATGGGACCCCACGTCCATTCCGCCCTGCGCCCCGTGCATGCCGATGTCCATCCGAACACCCGCCTCACCAGCCTTTTTGGGCAGTGAACGGCGACTCTCTGTCCTTCTCTCATTCCACCCCGCACGCCTTTCCGCTCGATGAAGACCCGCTACGTCGACCTGATCGAACAGACCTTCGACTTCCCCAAGGACGAGTTCACGTTGGAGGACGATAAGCTGCTTTGGAACGAGTTACCGTTGATGTCGATCCTCGAAAAGCACGGCACTCCACTACGCATTACCTATCTGCCCAAGATCGGCGAGAAGATCGACCAGGCCCGGAACATCTTTGCCAAGGCGTTCAAGGAGCACAACTACAACGGCACGTACGAGTATTTCTACTGCACTAAAAGCAACCACTTCAGCTACATCATCGACAAGGTGCTGGACAAGGGCGTGAACCTCGAGACCAGCAGCGCTTATGACATTGAGATCATCGAGCTCTTGATCGAACGCGGCCGGATCCAGAAGGAGACCTGCACGATCCTGTGCAACGGCTACAAGGATGAGCGCTACATCCGCAACATCGGTCGACTGGCGAACAAGGGCTTCCGTGTGGTGCCGATCATCGACAACATGGCTGAGATCTACGCGCTGGATGAGGTGATCAAGGGCACCTGCGACATCGGGATCCGCATCGCTGCCGAAGAGGCACCGAAGTTCGAATTCTATACCAGTCGCCTGGGGATCGGGTACAAGGACATCATACCATTCTACATGAGGAACGTGAGCAAGCAGAAGAAGTTCCGCTTGAAGCTCATGCACTTCTTCATCAACACCGGCATCACCGACACCAGCTACTACTGGAACGAGCTGAGCAAGTGCGTGAACGTCTATTGCGACCTCAAGAAGCTCTGCCCCACTTTGGACACGCTGGATATCGGCGGTGGCATGCCCATCAAGAACAGCCTCAACTTCAGCTTCGATGTGGATTACATGATCGGAGAGATCGTGGGCCGGATCAAGGATGTGTGTGAAGAGAACAAGGTGAAGGAGCCCAACATCTTCAGCGAGTTCGGCAGCTTCACAGTGAGCGACAGCGGTGCCACCTTCTTCAGCGTGCTGTACCAGAAGAAGCAGAACGAGAAGGAGCGCTGGAACATGATCGACGGCAGCTTCATGACCACGTTGCCGGACACCTGGGCCATCAGCAAGCGCTTCATCATGCT
>JADZGG010000465.1 GCA_020854015.1 Flavobacteriales bacterium | reverse complement strand
CCCCATTGGCTGCATGGTCGATGGCGTTGATGTACTCGGCGCCGCTTCCGTCCGGTATGTTGAGAACGCCGTCCGTATCAAAGGATGGGTCAACGTCACCGATCTGTCCGGAGGTCGTGCTCCCTATTGCGGCGAGCATCGTGATGATGCAGAGCCTCTTGAGCTGAGTGATAGGGGTGCGAACGGCAGATGTACGGAAGTTCATGTGCGGCATTGGGATGTTGAGCGGCAAAGCTCCCCAGGCCCCAAGTGCGCGTCAATCACATCATGATGTAGCCGACCGTGCGGACCAGTGGTCAACCCAAGAGCCGTTCATTGATGGTCTTGGCCACCGCTTCCGTGTTACTGCGCACATGCAGCTTCTCGTAGATGTGCTTGATGTGGCTGCGGACCGTGTTGATGCTGATCCCCAACTTGTCCGCCACCATCTTGTAGCTGAGGCCGTCCACGAGGCATTGCAGCACTTCCTGTTCGCGTTGTCCCAGTTGGTGGTCCGGTACGACCATGGCTCTTGCGGGTGAGCTTGCGCGGAGCTGCGCCAAGACCTTCCGTGCGATGCTTGGCGTCATCGGCGCGCCGCCTTCATGCACTTCAGCGATCGCGGTCAACAATTCCTTCGGAGGTGTCGACTTCAGCAGATAGCCCATGGCACCGGCCTGAAGTGCTTGATACACACGCTCCTCGTCCTCGAACACGGTCAGCATGATGATCTGCACGTGGGGTGCGGAGGTGTGCAGCTGGCGAGTGGCTTCGATACCGCTGAGCCCGGGCATATCGATGTCCATCAGGATCACATCCGGCCGCTCGCTGGCCACAACCTTGAGCACCTGCGTTGCATCCGCGTTCACACTGGTGAGAACAATACCCGATGTGTACCGCAGCAGTTCCCCAAGTGATTCGCGGATGGCCGAATTGTCGTCGAAGAGGCTCACGCGGATGTCCATGTCGCAAAGCTATCGGAGGCACGCGCGTGGTAGCTCACATCATGATGTCATACGCTTCACTGGCGCGGTGAGCCGAATGGTGGTGCCGCCACCGTCGCGGCCGCTGATCAACAAGGTTCCGCCTAGCGATGCCGCACGCTTGTTCATACTGCCCAGCCCGTTCCCGTTCAGCCCGATGCCGAGGTCGGTCGGGATTCCCGTGCCATTGTCGGACACTGAAAGTTCAAGGGCATTCCCAACGCGACCGAAAACGATCTCCACAACCGTGCATTGCGCATGTTTCGCTGCATTGGACACCGCCTCCTTCAATACAAGGAAGAACTCTCGACGCTGCACCATGTCCAGCTGCAAGTGTTCCATAGCAGGGTCGCATGTGAAGCGGAGCACGATATCCTTCGCACCTAGTATCTCCGCCGTGAACAAGCGCATGCGCTCGGCCAATGGTCCGCCTCCATCGTTCTTCGGGTCGATGCTCCAGACAATGTCGCTCATGCGCCCGATCATCTCCCGTGAACGTTCGCCGATGCGACCCATCACTGCCTGTGCATTGTCCACGTCACGATCGCCCAACCGCTGTCGTGCCAGTTCACTGAAGAAACTGATGCTGCCCAAAGTGCTCCCGATATCGTCGTGCAGATCGCGCGCAATACGGTCTCTTACCTGTTGCATGCGTTGCCGTTGTCGCAGACGATAGCGCAATACGAGGTGGACGATAACTCCACAGGCGAGGAATACGAGGGATATGAACCAAGCGCGCCGCCACCAGGGTGCGGTGATGGTGAACGACCATGTGGAATCGTTCGTGACCCTATCGTTCGAAGCTTCATCCGAACGCAAGCGCAACGTGTACCTGCCTGGGGGAAGTCCGGTGTATGCGATGCGCTCACCGGCCTGCGCTTGTAGCCATTGCTGGTCATAGCCATCGAGGTGGTACAGAAAGCCCAATGGCCCGGCAAGCGCGGGAGCCACAACACTTGGTGTGAAGAAAAGGAAGTTGTGATCGTGTGGAAGAACGACGTTCGAGCTGTGCAACAAGCTATCGGCTGATCGATCGAAGATGGAGAGGTGTGCAAAGTAGGTGCGTGTTTTTGGGACCGCATTGACCATAAGTTCAGGCCACCAACACAACACTCCTGTGCCATTGGACGCCCATAGCGAGCCGTCCTTTGCGGATTGGATATAGCCCGACAGACCGTCCAGATGGAGGCCATTGGCCGCGTTGAAGGATCGTGCCACTTGAGTGGCTGGGTCGTACATGAGGAGTCCACCGTCGCTGATCATCCAGATCCGGCCTGAACGATCGCTCGCCAAACCTTCTATCGTGCTGTGGCCGTGGAGGACCACGCGGAAGGGTGTTCCGGCGTTGTTGGGGTCGAAGGTGTATAGTGCACCACCGGCAGTATACCAATATGTTCCGTCCGCTTTCGGCAGCAGGTCCCAAGCATCCAGTTCGGGACGGGCCACGCTGCGGTCGGTGTAACTCCAGAAGACCGGGATGCTCAGCGAATCCGATGGTAGGCTTGTCATATTCGTATAGTGTGCATAGGTCCGCTCCAGGTCGGGCAGGTCGCCGAGTTCGAGCAACTCGACCAGACCTCGCGAGGAGCCAAGTAGCCAGATGCGGTCCTTGCCGTCGACCACGATCTTGCGAACGAGGTTCTCGAAGCGGTCGGCCTTGTGCTGTTGAGCCACGGCAGCAACGCGTCGACTCAGATCGGCTTCCACGAGGTTCCAGCCATAGGGCATCGCGAGTACCGTATGTGCACCCTTTCGTGGTCGGGCCACTATACAATTCACGCGGGATGAGGCCAGCTCACTGAAGCCGGCGGGGCCGACCCATTGGTCCATATCACGCAGCTTCCCAGTAGCGAGATCAAGCACATGCAAGGAGCGTTGCGTGCCCACGCCGAGCAGGTCCGATGCTGACCAAAGTGCACTGTACGGTTTCAGCTGTCCGAGCTTGTCGCTGAAGGGGCCAAAGGAGGGAGCGTTCCAGTGGATGCCTGCAGGCCAGATACGTTGATCAGTGATGACCCCAATGGCTCCACTACTGCCGGCGAACAAGGCTGAGATCCTCTCACCGGGAAGCGGGTTCATCAAGCTGTACACCTGTTGTTCGCTTCGTGACTTTTCGATGAGCATCAGCCCGTTGTTGCCACCGGCCCATAGATTTCCGTCACGGTCCAACAGTAACGCACGCATGTCCTCACCAGCAGATGAGGACGCGTTCGTAGTGGTCCAATTGAGTGTGCGCGTGTCGAAATAGCGCAAGCCTGATGCACTTGTTGCGACAGCGATCTCACCGTTCGGCATGGCCAGCATGGTCCTGATCTCATCGGATGCGAAGGAGATTGACTTGCCAGCCGCGAGGATGACCTCGTGGGTACCTTGTTCAGGCTCGTATACATGCATGGCATTGTCCCAACCACCACCGAACACTCTTCCGTCCGGCCAAGGAAGCAAGGTGGTTAATGTGTGCCCGGGGTAAGGGAAGTGACCATCGTGCAGCCGAGCACATGATCGTGCGCCATCGGGTGTCAGCGCATACAGACCGTTGCCGTTCGTCGAGAAGTAGGTGAGCGAATCCGAGACGAACGCTAGAGCGGCAGGGCTGGTATTGACCGAAGTGGCTCGTATGCGTAACGCTTCCCACATATACGTTGATGTGTCGAGCACGAGCGCATCGTGTTTCTCAACGCCGACCACGATACGGTGACTCGCATCGAAGCACAGGAAGTTGATCAGTGGTTCCGGTGGCGAGGTGCTGTTCTTTACCTGGAGCTTCACGGTCAAGAAGTTGTCCGCGTTCTTTCGACGCGAGCAAAGTCCATTGCGCGTACCGACCCACAGGGTCCCTTCACCGCTCACCGCCAATGCGGTCACATGGTCATTGCTCAATGAGCGCGTGTCTCCTGCCTTGGCGTGAAAACCAAGGAATTCGCTACCGTCGAAGCGAAATAGTCCGTGTTCAGTGCCGATCCACAGGAAGCCGCTGCTGTCCTGCGCCAGTGCGGTCACTTCAATGCTCGGCAGACCTTCGGCCCGGCCCCAATGACGTGTAGGCGTTCGCTGAACCCACTGCGCAGAAACGCTTTGGACGAGGAACGTGAGCAGTGTGATAAGGAGCGCCTTCATCGTTGGTGAAGGCAGCTGCTCAGGTCCACGGAAGAGCTTGCTGCTCCAGCCTTTCGCACTGGTGCCGGAGAATCCGGTGCCGGGTATGTCTCGACCGCAAGTATCCCAATTAGCCGCAAGGAGCGCATGTGTCCAGGAGCGTTGTCAACGAGGAGGTCGGCCTTTCGCGATCAGGGCGGCGTGCTCCGGACGCTGTGATAGCGCTCAGGCCACCGTTTCAGCAGGTGCATCGTACTTCACGCTCACGCGGCGCTCCTTGCGCACCACCAAACGCCCGTTCTGCGGGCGAAGGAAGTAGAGGGAGTCGACCTCACTGACCGGTTCCGGGGCTGCGGTGAGCGCCATAAAGCCAAGGTCACGTGACATACGGAGCACGGCGGCCCGGTTCATGGCGTCCAATGAGTGGATCTCATCCAGGAAGAAGGGTACCCGAGACAGCGGCGTGTGCTTCTTCGGGTCCTCCTTCAGCAGGCTGCGGAGCACAAGCAGATTGAAGAGCACCTTGATGGTGATCGCTGTTCCATGCGACTCCACTTGCAGGTTGTCGTAGCTGTGGGTGCGGCCTGCGTTCGTTGTTACCGTGAAGCGAAGCGTGAACAGGTCGCCATAATTGAGGGTGATGCGTTCGCTCAGTTTCTGGCGGAAGCTCTGATAAGCTGCATCGATCTTCGTGGAGCTCTCGAAAAGGCCGGTGTGGTCGGTTTCGGCAAGCTCTTTCAGCGGCTCCACGAGGTCGCTCTGGTCGAGCACGTCCATGCGTAGGGCTTGCAGGTTGCTAACGCTCACCTTGCTGAAGCGGCGGTTCAACTGCTCAGCTGCGCTGCGGATGTCGTTGAGGCCGCTGATAACGTTCGCGAAGTTGGCGCGTAGCAGGTGCAGGTAGTTCTCCCAGTCCTTACGGAGCGCCTCTTCGAACGTTGGAAGACCCTCCAACTGTTCCTTCATCAATTGCACCGTGTCCGCTTCGGTTGCACCGATGATGTCGCTCTTCAGTACGGCCTCGATCTTGGAACGCAGTTGGTCCATCTCTCTCACCATGTCCTTATACTCCAGCACGAGCTTCTGGTACTGTGAGATCGCATCCTCGGGGTCGTGCGGTACGGAGATCGGCTCGGCTTGTTGGGCATCGGCCACCGGTGGAGGTGTGCATTGTTCCATCAAGCGCAGCAAACGATTGAAGCGCTCGTCCTCCTTGCTCTGAGCGGAGTTCTGCTCGAACAGTTTCAAGGAGATCTCATCCACTTTATTGCGCGCGGTCACCCGCTCAGCCTCAGCGTTCGTCTTGTCGGTGCTGATATCGCCTAGGAGTTGCTGCAGGCGCGCCTCTTCTACCTTTTCCTTCTGGAAGCGCTCCCACAGAGAGAGCATTTCGACGCGCCTATCGCATTCGCGTTGAACGGCATTGCGCTCTTCAGCGAGCTGCTCACGGTTCTCGATCGCGGCCATCAACTCCAGCAAGCGCTCCTGCTCGGCTTTCTGGTCCACGAGCGCCTTTTTCAACGCCTTAACATCCACCAGTTCCTTCCATGCGGAGGCATTGTCCGGCAAGGGCAGGTTGAGGATGGCATCGCTGTACTTCTCGCCATCTATGTTGGCGGCAAGGTGTTTCAGCAGCTCCTCCAGTTGCTTCTTCTTCTTCACCTCCACAGCTCCTTTCTCCACCGGTAGCTTCAGCAGGTCCAGGTTGAACAGCTTGCTCAATCCGCGCAGATCGTCCTCTTTCATGGAGGCGCGCAGGGTGGTGATGAGCGCGCGGTCGAAGCCCGCGATGGCCTTCTCGGTGCTCGCGACCTTGGCGGTGACCTCCGCGAGCCCTTTCGCTGTGCGTTGACGGTCGGCCTGTTGGGCGTTGCCTAGCTGGCGGTCCAAGGAGGCCAGTCGTTCTTTGGAATTGAACAGGGCCTGTCGCTCCAATGGCTCGGCGAACTCGTCGCCGAACGCTCTGCCCAGTTCCGCGATGCGCGCAAGGTCACCATCCAGGCGACCCTTGGTGCCGGCCAATTCATTGATGCGTTCATCGAGGTCGCGCAGTGCTTCCACGATCACCTTCCGTTCCCTGTCCAGTTGCGCCTGCTTACCCGCTATGGCGTCCTTCACCAACTTGTTGTGGTCGTGGGCCTTGCGCTTCTTCTCTTGCAGCTCGTTGTATACGAATGCAAGGCGGGCTTCCAATGCCACGCGCCCCACGCTCATGCTGATGTACTTCTGCAGGCGCTCCTGCTCTGCACGCAGTGTGTTCAACTTCAAGCGACGATCACGGATGCGTTCGAACTCCTCCGTCATCAAACGATTCGCTTCCAAGGCCGGCTTGTTCGGCGGTATGCCAGCGAGCATCAGCAGGCTGCGCTTCATCTCGGCCTGATCGATGCTCCGAAGGCTGAGCAGGTTCTTCAGCACTTCCTTGAACTGCGGATAGCGGTCGTTCTCCGTCAAGCTCACAAGCCCCAGACCATTGCTTTCACCCTTGGTCGCCACGAGGATCGCTTCGCGGTGGGCTTGTGGTTCACGGAGCTCGCGGTAGTTCTTGGTGCTCAACAGGGCCAGTACTTCGCGCGGGTCGGCCACATGTCCATCCTCGGTGATCAGGTCGCTTGCTTCGTAGCGACCTTCATAGCAGAAACGGAGCGGGTCCCCGCCTGAAGCCTTGCTCTGGCCGCGCCACCCCAATACGTAATGACCGTGGGGACCGAGGCATTCGAACAAGAGGTAACTGTAGTGGTCCGGGAAATAGTAACTACGCGTGGCTTCGGCATCATGCTCGCCGAACACCATCTGGTTCCGGTTGTCCACGTAGAGGAACTGCAGGGTGTTGATCAGCGTGGTCTTGCCTGCGTTGTTCGGCCCCACCAGTTGCAGGGAAGTGCCCAGCTCGATCTCTGCGTAATCGTAGCTGCCGGAACGGATGGCGATGAGCTTCGTAGGTCCTAGTTGCATGTTGCTGAGTTGGCCACTGAGGCGTGGAGGCGCCGTGTATGCTGTAATGGTAGTGGGTGACTTGTCACGTTTCCGTTCACACGTTCCGCTAAGCGCCTTTGCGACGCTGCGGCCCGATCCGTGTTCAGTTCATCTCCGGGTCGATGGTCGGTTCGGTATTGATCAGCACGGTACGCGCTTCCAATTCGGCTGCGGCGCTGATCTCTTGGCACTTGTCGAACACGCGGTGGAAAGGTCGCAGGAAGCGGAACGTATCGTCGGGGAAGTACTCGGCCCAGCCGAGACGGACCATGCTCTTCACCAGCTTGCGCACGGCGTTCTCGTCGGTGATGTCCACGGCTTTCAAATGGGCCTTGTAGCGGTCCGAGTTCAGGTGCGGCAGGCTGGCGATGCTGAAGCGTTCGGTAAGCAGGTACTCTTCGATCGAACGCCCTTGGTTCGCGGCGCTTTCGATAAGGATGAAACAGAACACGGCGATCGGTGGCAGTGAAGCCGGAGGCGGGCTGCTTTCCGCTGTCACCGTGTGCAGGTAGAAGAAGTCGCGCTCGTGACGCACCAGGTTCAATCCAAGTGGCTCGAAGTAGGCCGCGTAGTCGTCGAACTTGTCGGCAAGCGCCACGTGCAGCCCGCCTTGTTCGTGGGTGATGTAAGAGCCCTGACGCAGCTTGTCGAAGATCTCCTTCAGGTAGGGTAGGTTGTTCATGCGTGCTTGACGGATATGGCGGTGACTTCGAGCACACCGTCGCGGGTTCGGTATTTGCGTGTCTTGCCGCTTTCACTGAAGGCGACATCGAGATCAGGGTCGAAGAGCAATCGACCCAATCCCAGAAGGGCATCAGCCGTGCCTTTTTCCGGGAAGCTCTTCACCAGCCAGTCTGTGAGGTCCTGCACCGGAAGTTCCTCCTTGATGGCCGTTTGCAGGTTGTTGAGCCACAACAGGCGCACGTAGTCGGTCGGTGTGCCTCCGCTCTCTTCCATGTTCAGCACGGGGGGAGGCTGCGGTGGATGGGCTACGACATGGTCGATGGTGCTGCGCAACACGGAATCGGTCGGAGGACATTCAACAGGCGAACGACCGGCCTGCACAACGTAGTGCTCCACCCATGCGTCGAGCTTCAGGTAGCGCAGGCGGTTCAGCGCGAGCGTAGCCCCGTGCGCAATGGCGGAAGAACGACGCAGGACCTCATACAAGGGCTGCAGTTCCTTGCGACTTTCGTTCAACGTGTGGATCGAACGGCGCCGCAAGGCGCGGATCTGCCGCTCATTGCGTTCGAGCTGTCCCACTTCGGTGAAGACACCTCGCTCGCGTGCGGCGCTCAAGGCTTGATCAGTATGGCTGAGCGTGTGGGCCAGTAGACCGTCCACGCGGACGATCTCCACCAGCGGATGCACATAGAGGTCCATCAGCGAAACGATGCGCATGTACCGTTCGCGAACGCTCACACTTGCACGATCGGCCTTGTAGCGCGCCACCTCGGCCATCACAGCGCGGTGCGTGGCCTCCAGATCCTCCTGGATGCGGCGCAGGGTGCTGTCCACCTCGTTGGCGGCCATGCTCACGGGGAGCGGGTCCCGTGCTTCCACACCGGCCATCATGCGCTTGCGCGCGCTTTCCAACGCAGCGATGTAACCCTGGATGATCTCAGGCGAGGTCGGCAGCGCATCGTTGTACAGGTAGTTGAAGAGCGCCAACAGCGGTTGGGCCATCACATAGTGCGCGCTCCCCTCTTCCAGCGGTAGCAGGATCTGCAGGTCTATCAGGCGTTGCCAGGTGGTCTCCGGCATCTCCTGCGTAGCGTCGGTGCAGCCGCGGATGATCTCCCGCACCTGTGCTTCGCTCACATCACCCGGCCGCGCAGCGATGGTATGCAGCAAGGGAACGTGCGTGGCGCAGAAATCGAAGAAGCGTTTCGGGGTGATCTGCATGGATCTGGTTCAATGCCGCTCCGGGACGGGATCCCAGCAACCATGCGAGTTTATGGAGCTCGGGGCAGGTAGGCGGAGCCTATTTCTGAACAGTGTGTTAGTATCTCACATTGCACGAACAAGCCCCGACCATTCCTGGCCGGGGCTTGCTCCTTATCTCGCTCCCACAGCGGGCTCCCGAAGAGGAGGCTGTGGTCGGTACGCTTACATCATTCCGCCCATGCCGCCCATGTCGGGGTGGCCATGGCCGCCTGCTGCCTTCTCTTCCTTCTCCTCGCTGATCACGCACTCGGTGGTGAGCAGCATGCTGGCGATGGAAGCAGCGTTCTCCAAGGCCACGCGGGTCACCTTCGTGGGGTCGATGACACCTGCGGCGAGCAGGTTCTCGTAAACCTCAGTACGGGCGTTGAAGCCGAAGTCGGCCTTGCCTTCGCGGACCTTCTGGACCACGATGCTGCCTTCCAGGCCGGCGTTGGCCACGATCTGGCGCAGCGGCTCTTCGATGGCGCGGCGTACGATGGCGATGCCGGTGGTCTCGTCACCGTTGCTGCCTTCCATCTTCTCTAGCACCTTCTGGGCGCGGATGTAGGCGATGCCACCACCGGGCACGATGCCTTCCTCCACAGCGGCGCGCGTGGCGTGCAGCGCATCGTCCACACGGTCCTTCTTCTCCTTCATCTCCACTTCCGTGGCGGCACCGATGTAGAGCACGGCAACACCGCCGGCGAGTTTTGCCAGACGCTCCTGCAGCTTCTCCTTGTCGTAGTCGCTG
>JADZGG010000464.1 GCA_020854015.1 Flavobacteriales bacterium | reverse complement strand
TACCTGATGCCCGTGGTGGCCATTGGCTGGGGTTTTCTGGATGGTGAATCCCTCAGCATGGCCCAACTGGGCATGATCGCAGTGGTGCTTTCCGGGATCTACCTGGTGAACGTGGCGGAACGGCGGTAGCGGTCGGGTTCGGCCGTCCCGGCGCATCTTTGCGGCTCGCTGGGCAACAGCTCCGGCACCCGACCCATGTACCTCGGCAAGAAAGTGATCGTGGTGTTACCGGCCTACAGGGCGGCGCTCACCTTGGAGCAGACCTACCACGAGATCCCGTTCGACCTGGTCGATGAGGTGGTGCTGGTGGATGACAAGAGCCCGGACAACACTGTGGAGGTGGCCCGGAAACTCGGGATCCGTCACATCGTGGAGCATCAGCGCAACCGCGGCTACGGTGGCAATCAGAAGAGCTGCTACGACAAGGCCTTGGAGCGGGGCGGTGACATCATCGTGATGCTGCACCCTGACTACCAGTACACACCGAAGTTATTGGCACCGATGATCACCCTGCTCGGCAACGGGGTGTACCCTGTGGTGTTCGGTTCACGCATCCTGGGCAAGGGCGCGTTGAAGGGGGGCATGCCCTTGTACAAGTACATCGCCAATCGTCTGCTCACCTTCACGCAGAACGTGCTAATGGGCCAGAAGCTGAGCGAATACCACACCGGCTACCGCGCCTACACCGGCGAAGTGCTGCGCAGTGTGGACTACAATAAGCTCTCGGACGACTTCGTGTTCGACAACGAGATCGTGGGTCAGATCTGCTGGCAGGGGAACGAGATCGCAGAGATCACCTGCCCAACGAAGTACTTCGACGAGGCCAGCTCGATCAATTTCAGCCGCAGCGTCACCTATGGTCTGGGCGTCCTGCGCGTCTCGGTGCGCTACCGTCTGGCGAAGTGGGGAGTACCCTGGTCCATCCTCAAGGGCAGCTAGCGGATACCTTCGGGCCATGCCGTTGCCACGCGCCCTGTTGATCACCTTGGTGGCCTTGGCGTTGTTCGTGCCTGGCCTGGGTGCGGTGCATCTCTTCGATTGGGACGAGATCAACTTCGCGGAGATCGCCCGCGAGATGCATGTAACGGGCAACTACCTGCAGCCGCAGATCGACTTCAAGCCATTCCACGAGAAACCGCCGCTGTTCATCTGGCTCCAAGCTGCAAGCATGGCCATTTTCGGTGTGAACGAGTTCGCGGCACGCTTTCCGGATGCGATCTGCGGTGTGATCACCTTGCTGGTCCTGTATAGCATCGGTCGCCGTCTTCGTGGGGAAGCCTTCGGCCTTCTTTGGACGCTGGCCTACGTGGGTTCCATCCTCCCCCACCTCTACTTCCGTAGCGGCATCATCGATCCGTGGTTCAACCTCTTCATCTTCCTCGGGATCGATCGTTTCATACGCATGAACACGCGTGATCGTGTGAGCGACACGGTGCTCGGTGGCGTGTTCCTTGGCCTGGCAGTGATGACCAAAGGGCCCGTCGGCATACTGATCCCAGGGCTCACTGTGAGCGTGGTGCTCGTGCTATCGCGTTTCCGCCTCAAGCTTCAATGGGGGCGGTTGTTGCTCATGGCCTTGGTCGCGTTGGTCACCTTGGGCCTTTGGTTCGCAGTGGACCTGATGCGCAACGGACCGACGTTCGCCATGGCATTCTTCTGGCGGCAGGTGGCCATGCTGACAACTGAAGATGCAGGGCATGGCGGCTTCTTCGGCTATCATGTCGTCGTGTTGCTCGTGGGCTGCTTCCCGGCATCGGTGTTCGCGCTACAGGAACTGCTGAAGCCTGCCGGATCATCATCCGCGTTGAAGGATCATCGTCGTTGGATGGTCGTCCTCTTCTTCGTGGTGCTTGTGCTCTTCAGCGTGGTGAAGACCAAGATCGTACACTACAGCAGCCTCTGCTACTTTCCGCTCACCTATTTGGCCGCGCTTCAATTGGAACGCGTCTGGGTACGGAACGAGGCCTTCGGCTGGTCGCGCTTCGCGTTGGGGATCCTCGGGAACATGATCGCCCTGTTGGTGATCACCGTGCCCTTCATCGGCATGGACATCGATCGACTTCGGGACCTTCTCGCTGGGGACCCATTCGCGCAGGCCAATCTTGAAGCGGAAGTGGATTGGACCGGTCTTGAAGCCACCGCAGGGCTCGTCCTCTTTTGTTAGCTGACCGCCGCCCATTTCCTGCACGGTGCGAATCGCTCTCGCACAAGTCTCATCGTCACCTTCGGCGGCAGCGCTTTGTTCATCACCACAACCTTGTTCTTCTTTATCCGCAACATCGAAGCATATTCCCAACGTGCAGCGATCTCCTTCTTTGAAGAGCGCCAAGGCGAACGTTGCTACGTGACCACGAAGGGTTACAAGAGCTACGCCCCCTGGTTCTACGCGCGCACAACGGAGACCATGCCCTCGGAAGAAGTGCTCTTCAACGGCCCGATCGATCGACCCGTGTACTTGTCCTGCAAGATCACTTCCGTGGACGAAGTAAAGGCCCTCGGCACTTTCCACGAGATCGGGCGGAACAACGGCTTCGTGTTCTTCAAACGGGAGCCATGAGCGACGATCTCTCCTTCATCCTTAACCACCTGGGCGAGGACCGCGAGCACGGCTACAACGCCGTAGTGCCTCCGATCGTGCAGAGCGGCAACTTCACCTATGCTTCTGTGGCCGAGATGCGTAGAACGGTCCAGCACGAGTTCGAGCGGCCCTTGTACACGCGTGGCTTCAATCCGACCGTGGCCACGGTGCGGAAGAAGATCGCCGCGTTGGAACACGCTGAGGACGCCTTGGTGTTCAGCAGTGGCAGCGCAGCCATCGCCGCAGCGGTGCTCAGCTTCGTGAAGGCCGGCGACCACATCATCTGCGTACACAAGCCGTACAGTTGGACGAAGAAGCTGCTCGTGGAACTGCTGACCCGCTTTGGCGTTGAGCACACCTTCGTGGACGGAACGGATGCGGAGAACTTCCGCAAGGCTATCCGCCCGAACACCACCTTCATCATCACGGAAAGCCCGAACTCGCTCACCTTCGAACTGCAGGACCTGGCAGCGGTCGCGGCCATCGCGAAAGAGCACGGCATCACCACGCTCTGCGACAACAGTTACAGCAGCCCGCTGTTCCAGAACCCGATCGATCTGGGTATCGACATGGTGGCGCACAGCGCGACGAAATACTTGAACGGACACAGCGATGTGGTGGCAGGCGTTCTTGCTGGGAGCGCCGTTCACATGCGTCAGGTGATGAGCCGCGAACTGATGACGCTCGGTGCAGCTCCCAGCCCCCATGATGCGTGGTTATTGATGCGCGGCTTGCGCACCTTGGAACTGCGCGTGAACCGCAGCGCTGATAGCGCGGAGCTGGTGAGCCGTTTCCTGGAAGCCCATCCGAAAGTGGAACGCGTGCATTGGCCAGGGCTGGAAAGCCACCCGCAACATGCGCTCGCTCGGAAGCAGATGAAACGCGTGGCCGGCCTGATGACGATCGAGCTGGATGCGCCGGATGAGGCCGCTGTGGAACGCTTCTGCGATCACCTTCCCAGCTTCCTATTGGCCGTGAGCTGGGGCGGATACGAGAGCCTCCAATGGCCTGTTTGCGCACTGAAAGGCCCGAACGGCTACTACACCGACCTGCCCTTCACCATGGTCCGGCTCTATGTGGGACTCGAGGATCCGCAACTGCTGATCAGGGACCTACAGAACGCACTGGCCCGGATGTGACAAGCACACCCGGGCCAGCTCGTCGCGCTCCCCACGTTCGTCAGAACGAAGCGCGCAGGGAGATCTGGAAGTTGCGTCCAGGGGCGCTCACGCCCGAGGCGAACGTCCTGTAGTTGGTATCCTGCAGGTTCTCGAGTCCCATCTGCAAGCTCACGTTCCGGGTGAAGGCGTAAGATGCCCGTACGTTGAGCGTATACCAGGCCGGTGTACCGTACTCGGTCGCATACTGGATGTTGTCCTCACTACCAGCGGCAAGGTTGCACTCGCTCAGACGCTTCCATCCATTGTACAGCGCGTAGAACTCGGCGTGCACCTTTTTCGCACGCCATTCGAGGCCTGTACGGCCGTAGACGGGAGCAATGTGGTCCAGCGGGTAGTCCATGGTGTCGGTCTTGATCCGGCCATAGGTATAGGTAAGGCCGCTGCGTAGCGTAAAGTGCTCATCGAAGGCCATCGAGATCTGCCCTTGCGCCCCGTAGATGTAGGCCTCCCTCTTGTTGGTAAGCGCGGTCACCTTGCTCATTGTGCCATCGTAGTCG
>JADZGG010000463.1 GCA_020854015.1 Flavobacteriales bacterium | reverse complement strand
TCGCGAGGAGTCCTCGTGATCACAGAAGGCCGCTGTGACCTAGCGGGCATTGTGCCGCTGGCGCGCAGGAATGAACGTGGCGTATCGATCATATGAGTGCCATCCGTGCGCCAGCGGCTTAGGAGAGCGCTTCGGACCCTGCGGGATCCTCGCGAAGACGGCGTTGGCTTCTGAGCCTCTACGGCCTTTCAGCTTGTGTGGTCCGGCGCTCCTTCGCCCTCCGGGCATTGACCGTGCCCTTTCCAGCGGACTTACCTTCTCATTCCTTCGATCGGTACGGGGCGGCGGCCCGGCGGCACGCCGTTGCGGGAAGGGGAGCGTCGCTTACTCCAGTATGGTGCGGGAGCTGCCCACGGCCACGCCGCGCGCATTGAGCTGGTGGAGCACATAGAGCCCTGGAGCAAGGCCTTGCAGATCCAGTTGGCCCGCCCGCACCGGCCGGGTGGTGCACAATCGCCCGCTCGCATCACGCACGGCCACGCTCACCAGGTCCGCCCGCCCCAGTTGCACAAGGCCGCTGGTGGGGTTGGGATAGGTGGCCTGCACGGGTACCTCCGTTTCCGCCATGCCCACACCGCACGCTTGCGGGGCCACACCACTGCCAACGGGCAGCGCGGCCACAAAGTCGGCCATGGAGGCCACCGGCCAGATGACGTTGTTGATCATCACATTGTCCGGGCCGATGAGGCAGGAATTGGGGGCATTGCCCACACCGAACACATCGGTCAGCGCCAGCGCATCGGTGACCACCGGCGGGTGCGCCCAAGGGCCGCAATAGGTGGTGGAATAGGCTTGGACCTCCGCCACCGTATTGGCCTCGTAGTCCAGGGAGAGGCAGACGATATCGGCGCTGTTGCACCCGTAGGTCTGGTAGAGTTCGGCCCAATGCGGCGCCGTTTCCTGGCAGGGCAAGCACGTCAGCGTGAAGAAGTCGAGCAGCACATAGCGACCCTGTGCGGTGTAGGTGTATAGCGTGTGCGTGTTGCCGTCCACATCGGTAACGGTGAAGTCGGCTACTGTGCTGCCGTTGGGGTAGTTGTAAGCCTGTGCATGCGCCATGCCTGGCAGGGCGAGCAGCGCCACGGTGAGCGCGTGGTGGAAATGGAACTTCGGAAGGGACATATTCCCAAAGTTAGGGGCGGGCGCGTTCTGTTGGTCGGCCTGCTACTTTGATCTGGGCGGAGGCCTTGAAAAAAGGACGATTGGGATGGCACTGACGATGCATGGTGGTTCCCTTAGGCCGCTGGCGCGCAGGGGTGGACCACATCCCTTCCGGCCTTTGCGGATCGCTTCCTTCCATCCCCCGCGCAGGCCGCAGGCCGATCAGCGAGGGGGCGGAGGGGGAGCTGCCACGCGATCCGCCCTTTGAACACGAACGGAGAATTCCCTGAGCGAAGGCCATCCGTACCGGCTCCCCCTCCACCCCCTCGCTCTGGCGCGGGGGATTGAAGGAAGCATGGCCTTCGCGATCTCGGCGTTTGGGTACTCGTTCAAGAAGAACTAGAACCGGGTTCGAAGAGGGCGAGGAGGGAGGCGGTGCGGGGATCCATGGTCAGGTGGCGGATCGGGTCATCTTCTTCAAGGCGAAATTCACCAAGCTGATCAACACAGGTACTTCGATCAGCGGCCCAACGACGGCAGCGAAGGCTTGGTCGGAGCTGAGCCCGAACACGGCGATGGCCACGGCGATGCCCAGCTCGAAGTTGTTGCTGCCTGCGGTGAAGGCGAGCGTCGTCTTCTCTTGGTAAGTGCCACCGAGACGTTCCACCAGATAGAAGGTGCTGAAGAACATCAACAGGAAGAAGAGCGTGAGCGGTACGGCCACGCGCAGAACATCGAAGGGAATATCCACGATCATGCGGCCCTTCAGGCTGAACATCACCACGATGGTGAAGAGCAGCGCCACCAAGGTGACGGGTGCGATGGTCGGAATGAAGCGCTGCATGTACCATTCCTCACCCTTCCACCGCGCAAGCACGACGCGTAACAGGAAACCAGTGGCGAAGGGAATGCCCAGGTAGATCAGCACGGTGCGGGTGATCTCGCCGATGCTCACGTCCACGGTATAGCCTTCCACACCGAACAGGGGGGGCAGCACGGTGACGTACAGCCAGGCATAGGTGCTGTAGAAGAGGATCTGGAGGATGCTGTTCAAGGCGACGAGCCCGGCGGCGAGCTCACGATCTCCTTGGGCAAGGTCGTTCCATACCAGCACCATTGCAATGCACGGAGCCAGGGCGATGAGCATGACACCGGAGAAGTACGCAGGGAACGCGCGGAGGAAGAGCAGGCCGAGCCCGAACATCAATGCCGGACCGACGATCCAGCTCATGAAAAGCCCGGTGCCCAGCACGCGTCGGTGCTTGAACACGCTCGGGAGCTTGGTATAGTCCACCTTGGCCAACGGTGGGATCATCATCAGAATGAGGCCGATGGCGAGCGGAATGTTGGTGGTACCGTTGGAGGCCGCATTGATGGATGCGGTGACACCGGGAAGAAAGTAGCCGATGGCCACCCCCACCAGCATGGCCGCGAAGATCCAGAGGGTGAGGAAGCGATCCAGGAAGGAGAGGCGCTTGTTCATGCGTTGGCGAGTTGCATCACGTGGAGCATCTCGCTGGCGATCTGCTCACTGCGTTCGAGGTAAGTGCGTTGTTCATCGGGCGTGCCATCGCTCACCTTCGGGTCGGCATAGGGGAGAGAGAAACGCGCGGAAGCGCCGGGCACGAAGGGACAATTCTGTTCCGCATCACTGCACACCATGATCGCAGCGAAGGCATCCGATGGGTTCTCAGGGTCGGAGATCGTTTTGGAGTACAGCACGATGGGTTCCGCTTCATCGGCGCAGGTCAGTACCCATTTCCCATTGCCATCGTCCTCAGTCTCCAGGCGGAAACCTGACCATTCGAGCGCGCTGATCACCGGCGGTGCCACGGCCGTGGCCTCGGTACCAGCGGACCACGTGTGCACGTTGGTGAGCCCAACATGCTGAGCTGCTGCAGCGGCCCAGGCCTGAGCGAACTGGCTGCGGCGGCTGTTGTGCGTGCAGATGAACACGAGGTGAACGGGCTGCAGGTGCGCCCGCTGTTCCTTCATCCAAGTCGCGATGCGCCCGAGCGCTGCTTCGCGATGCGCCGTCAAGGTCAGCACACCGCTGCCGAGGTCGCGGAGACTTCGTTCAAGTTCAGGGTGCATGGCTCAGCAACAAGTGCTGTTCGGTCCGCAACCGCACTCCTCCCCGGTGGCCACCTTCACTTTGGCCGTGCCTTCGGCGTTGGGTGCGCAGCACACCTCGGCGGACTTGGTCGCCGCCACGGTGATGCTGAAGATGCCTGTGCCGCTGGCCTTGTACGCCGCGATCTGCTCCGTGTCCATGTAGTTGGCGAGGATGTCGTTCGGCAACACGATGGGCTTGCGCTTCTGCACCGTGACCTGCTCGAAGCCGAGGTCATGGATGATGCCGAGGTATTCGCTTTCTTGCAAGGCACCGCTCACGCAGCCGGCGTACATCTCGGCCGCATGCTGCAGCTGTGCGGGGAGTTCGCCGCGCAGCGCCACATCACTGATGCTGAAGTGCCCTCCGGGTTTCAGCACACGTAGCACTTCGCTCAGGGCCTTGCGCTTGTCGGGTACCAGGTTCAGCACGCAATTGCTCACCACCACATCCACGATGTTGCTGGTGAGGGGCAGGGCCTCGATGTCGCCTTGGCGGAACTCGACGTTCTGGTAGCCGAGCTTGGCAGCGTTAGCCATCGCCTTGGTGATCATCTCGGGCGTGAAGTCGACACCGATCACACGGCCATCCTCGCCGGTCTCGTGGCGCGCCACGAAGCAATCGTTACCAGCTCCGGAGCCCAGATCGAGCACGGTATCACCCAGTTTGATGCCGGCGTACTGTGTGGGCAGGCCACAGCCCAGGCCGAGGTCGGCGTCGGCGTTATAGCCTTTCAGTTCGCTGTAGTCGTCGGTCATGATGTTGTAGACCTCGGTGGTACAGCCCCCAGCGCCACAGCAGCTGCTGGCGTTGGTGTCCTTGTCCTGCAAGGCGATCTCGGCGTACTTCTGCCGGACCATCTCTTTCGTTTCGTTCGCGGTGTTCATGGCTTTGGTTTTCGTTGGGGCGGGAAATTTCCCGCCCATGCTCAACAGCAGTTGCCGTCGACGGACCTGTATTTATCGAAGAGGTTGTTGAATGAAGCCTGTGCCTTGGCCCAGGCCTTTGGTTCAATGCAGTAGCAGACACTGGTGCCTTCGACGGTGCCGGTGATCAGTCCAGCGTCCTTCAGCTCGCGGAGGTGCTGGCTTATGGTGGCCTGTGCCAGCCCCAATTCCTCCACCAAGCTGCCGCATACGCAGCTGCGCTGCTTCAGTACGTATTGCAGGATGGCGATGCGCGCCGGATGGCCCAACACCCTGGCCCAGGTGGCCAGCTGGTTCTGCTGTGCGGTGAAGAGGTCGGTCTTGGTAACGCCCATGGGTTTCTTATAGATCGCAATATTACGATGAAAGATCGATCATCGGGATATGACGATGAAAGAAAGGTGTGGATGGTTGAGGTCCGGTCAAGGGATTCGTGTGCCACCACCCCTGATCCGTCCTTCACAGGAGGGCCGCCGATAGCGTCTCCGCTATTGGGAGTTTCACCTTAAGAAAGCTCAGACTCTCTTCCTGCCAAGGAGGGGCCGGGGGTGGTCCGAAGACATGGATGAGGACTTACCTACTTCGGTGCCTTCTGGTAGATCCAGATACCGACCAGTCCGAACACGATGTTCGGAAGCCACACGGCGATGAGCGGGTCGAAGCCCGCATTGGTGGCGCCCACGGTGGTCAGCTTCATTGCGAACACATACAGCAGCACGAGCAGCACCCCGAGTGCGAGGTGGACGCCTGTGCCACCCCGCACCTTGCGGCTCGCGATGCTCACACCGATCAGCGTGAACACATAAGTGGCGAAGGGGTAGGAGGTGCGTTGATGCTTCTCCACTTCATAAAAGGCCACGTTGTTACTGCCGCGGGAGCGTTCTGCCGCGATGTAGGCATTGAGATCCTGCCGGCTCATGGCGGCGGCGTTCTCCGTGCGTTGGCCCAGGTCGATCGGCTTCAGCGGGATCACCGTATCGGTCAGTGCGCCCTGGCGCAGGCGTTCGGTCACCGCACCGGCCAGGATGGTATCGCGGTCGGTGCCGGGAATGCGCGCGCGCAGTGGCCCGCCGAGGTCGCGCACCTGCCAGTCGTGCAAGGCCCAGGTGTTGGACACACTGTCGTACACGGCCTTGTCGCAGATCATCTTGGACCGCAGTCCGGTACTGTCCCATTGCTCCAGGCTGAAGCGGAAGCCGGTCTTGATCGGAGCGTCGTACGATTCGAAATAGGCGATGGTCCCCGGGGCGATCTCGCGCAGCAGGTGGTGGTCCTTGATGGTGAAAGTGCTCCAGATGTAGGCGCGCTCGAAGCCCAGGCGCTTCTTGTTGGCCTTGGGCAGCACCTCGTGGTTCATGTAGAGCGAGAGGGCGGTGAGGATGGTGGCCGCGATGAAGTAAGGGCGGATGAAGCGTGGAAAGCTCACCCCGCTGCTGAGGGTGGCGATCACCTCGGTGCGACCGGCCAGCTTGCTGGTGAACAGCAGCACCGCGATGAAGATCAACAGCCCGCTGAACTGGTTGGCGTAGTGCAGGATGAAGTTGATATAGTAGTCGAACACGATCACCTGCCAGGTGGCGTTGCCCTTCGCGAAATCCCCCGTCTTCTCGCTGGCATCGAACACCACGGCAATGGCCATGATGAGCACCAGGATCAGGAAGAAGCTCCCGAGGAACTGGCGGATGATGTAGCGGTCGAAGGTCTTCAGCATGCTCTCGTGCGGGGCTTCGGGCCTTGGGCCATGTGCTCGATCCGGTGATCCCGCTGTGGTCCGAAGCTAGTGGCTCTGGTTCAGGCGGAGATCCGTTGCTTGAGCTGAGGCAACAACCGGGCCTTCCACGCGCTGAAGGTGCCGCTGAGGATCTGCTGGCGCGCTTCGTTCATCAGGGAGACGTAGAAGCCCAGGTTGTGCAGGCTGGCGATCTGCTGGCCGAGCACCTCGTTGGTCACGAACAGGTGGCGCACGAAGGCGCGGCTGTAGGCCTGATCCACCCAGCACGTGCCGTCGGGGTCCAGGGGGCTGTGGTCGTCGGCCCAGATGCGGTTCTTGATGTTCACCACGCCCTGCCGGGTGAAGAGCATGCCGTTGCGGCCGTTGCGGGTGGGCATCACGCAGTCGAACATGTCGATGCCGACGGCCATGTTCTCCAGCAGGTTCCACGGGGTACCCACCCCCATGAGGTAGCGCGGCCGGTCGTT
>JADZGG010000462.1 GCA_020854015.1 Flavobacteriales bacterium | reverse complement strand
GAGGCCAGGGCGCTCTCCAATACAGGGTAGTAGTAGGTGCCGGCAGGCATCTGCAGGAAGGTCAGTGTGGGGTTGCCATCCGAGCAGGTGTCCTGCGCAGAGGGGTCGAACACGTTGGTGAAGGCACAATCGTCCACGATGTTAATGAAGTACTGACCGAAGACCGGATCCGTTCCGCAGTAAGCGATGGTGACGTTGGCGCAGGTCGGAATGGTGAAGGCTTCCCAGGTGGTGTTGTAGCCAAGACCTTCCGAGTCCGTGGAGCCGGTGTTGTCACCGTTCACGGTCACGCTACCCGGTACGTTCAAGTTGTTGATCACAGCGTCCACGCACTCGTCGTTGGCAGGGACCGGACCACCACCGCAGGACACGGCGGTGAAGTTCAAGGTGTAGGGGCCGGTGGCGAGGGGGGTCTCAGCCACGACGAAGTAGTAGGTTCCAGCGGCGAGGTTATCGAACTGCATGCTGATGTTCCCATCAGGGCAGGCACTGGTGCTGGTGGTATCGTAGATGGTGGTGAAGCCGCAGTCGCTCACCAGGGCCAGTACGAACTCACCGAAAGCGGGATCCGTTCCGCAGTAATCCACCGTCACATCCGCGCAGTCGTTGATGGTGAAGGCTTCCCAAGTGGTATTGAAACCGAAGCCCTCGCTGTCCGTGGCGCCGGTATTGTCATTGTTCACTGCGACCGTGCCGGGCACACTGAGGTTCTGGATCACCGCATCCGCGCACTCATCGTTGGCAGGAGCAGGCGGTGTGGCGTACACGCAGATATCGAAGGTGGTGCTCAAAGGCTCCACATCGTACCAATCATACACACGTACATAGTACTGCGTCCCCACCATGAGCCCGGTGGCGTTGATCGTCTCCGTACCGCCCTCGAACGTCACATCGGAACAACCGATGTTGGCACCGTTGCAAGACCCCGATCGCAGGTCGACAACGGGATCGAAGTCAGCGCTGCCGGTGACGGAGACGTTCATGTCGGACACCGTCGCAGTGAACTTGTACCATACGTCATCATCCGCAGTACCTGTGTAGGTGTTGCAAACGATGGCGGCAACGGATTGCGTGGCACCGGCCACATCACCGGTGACCGGTGAGCAGGAGGTACCTGGCGTGAGGGTGACGGCACCGGCGCAGTTGTCGTTGGCAGGCGCACCACCACGCATCTCACCTGCGTTGGTGTGCGGGCGGGCGGGCTTCGACGTGGGGCGGGCGGGAGAAATGCCCACGCGACGTGTCTGATGCACGGTGGTGTTGTTCTTCCCTGTAGGGCGGAGCGAAACACCACCCTGGACGCTCTGAGCGTCGGCTTGGGTCGGTGCGAGGGACGCCAGGCCAAGGCCCAGTGCCATCGTCAATGTGGAAAGTCCTTTCATGTCCGGTTGGTTCTGTTGAGTTCAGTTGAGGACAAAGATGGCCGCTCAACAGGCCAAGCGGATGCGCAGGGTCGGACCGTTCATCCACAATGGTCGGTCGATAGTGGAATGCCCTCGATCGCCCCCGGACCGCTCCTCCTACCTTTGACCTCCATGGATATCATGCTGAACGACCGGCGCGCGCTGGTAACGGGGGCTTCACAGGGGATCGGTCGTGCGGTGGCCTTGGAGCTGGCCGCCTTGGGCGCCCATGTTACCCTCCTTGCCCGCGATGGGGCCAAGTTGGCGGAGGTTGTCACCCAATTGGACCGGTCGAAGGGACAGCAACACCACATACTGGAGGCAGACATGTCCGACACGGAACGTCTGGCAGCATTGGTCGGAGCCCATCTGAAGGCGCATGGCCCGGTGAACGTGCTCGTGAACAACACCGGCGGCCCTCCTCCCGGCCCGGCCCATGAGGCACCCGTCTCCGCATTCGAACAGGCCTTCCGCCTGCACCTGATCGCCTACCAGACCCTCGTGCTGGCCGTGGTGCCTGGCATGAAGGAGCAGCGCGACGGCCGCATCATCAACATCATCAGTACGAGCGTGAAGGTGCCCTTGTCCAATCTGGGGGTCAGCAACACCATTCGCGGAGCTGTGGCCCAATGGTCCAAGACGCTTGCCAATGAGCTGGGTCTATTCCAGATCACGGTGAACAACGTGCTGCCAGGTGCAACGGAGACGGACCGATTGGCCGCCATTGTGCACAACAAGGCGGTGAAAGGCGGGATCTCGGATGCGGAGGCGGCACATGAGATGATGGTGGAAATACCCCTGCGCCGCTTCGCCCGTCCGGCGGAGATCGCTGCGGCTGTGGCTTTTCTGGCGGGCCCTTCGGCGGCCTACATCAATGGCATCAACCTGCCGGTGGACGGTGGGCGCACGGGCAGCCTCTGATCACTCGTCCTCGCTCCGGGCCACCAAACGGAAGCCTTTGCCATGCACGTTCAGGACCTCGACCGCGGGGTCGTCCTTCAGGTACTTGCGGAGCTTGGCGATGTACACGTCCATGCTGCGACCGTTGAAGTAATTGTCATCCCCCCACACCTGTTGGAGCGCCTCGTTGCGGGTCAGAAGCCCGTTGCGATGTTCACACAGCAAGCGCAGCAGGTCGCTCTCCTTGGTAGTGAGCTTCCGCTCCTGTTCATCGATGATCAGCACTTGCTTGCGCACGTCAAAGCGGAAACGTCCCAGCAGGTGCTCACGCGCCTCCTCCTTGGTCGCCGTGACCCCTTTGGCGCGACGCAACACGGCGCTGACCCGAAGCAGTAGCTCTTCCATGCTGAACGGCTTGGTGAGGTAATCGTCGGCGCCGCTCTGGAAACCTTGGATGGTATCCTGCTTCATGCTCTTCGCCGTGAGGAAGATGATGGGGGTGCGCTCATCGCGCTGGCGGATCTCACGGGCCAGTGTGAAGCCGTCCTTCATGGGCATCATCACGTCCAGGATCAACAGGTCGAAGCCTCCTTTCAGGTAGGTGTCCCAGCCCTGTTTGCCATCGGGGCGCAGTTCCACAGCGAAGCCCTTGGCCCCCAGGTACTGGGCCAACAGGCTCCCCAGGTTCGGGTCATCCTCGCAAAGAAGCAGTTTGATCGGGGTGTCCCTGTTCGAACGGTAGGCTGATGATGAAGGTGCTGCCAGTGCCGGGCTCGCTTTCCACACGGATGGAACCGCCGTGCTTCTCGACCACGGCCTTCACATAGCTGAGCCCCAAGCCGAAGCCTTTCACATTGTGCAGGTTGCCGGTGGGCACACGGTACAGACGGTCGAAGATCTTGCGTTGTTCGTTCCTTGGAATGCCGATGCCGTTGTCCTTCACGCGAACCACAAGGCCATTGCTATCGCTGCTCGTACTGATCAGCACCTCGGGGCTCTCCTCGCAGTACTTCACCGCGTTGTCGATCAGGTTGTAGAACACGTTGGTCAGGTGGATCCGATCGCCGCTCACGTGGGCGAGCTCTGCGCGCAGTTCAGTACGCACATGGCCCTTGCGCCGTTCCGCCTGGATACCGGCGTTGCGAACCACATCGGAAAGCAATGCATGCACGTCCACATCCACCGGTCGGATCCGCATACTGCCGCTGTCCAGCACTGCGCTCTGAAGCACGCTTTCCACCAGCACGCCCAAGCGCTTGTTCTCGTCGCGGATCATCCCTACGAAGGATCGTTGTTGCTCCGGTCCCTTGGGCACGCTGGGGTCCGTGAGCGCTTCGCAGGCCAGCGCGATGGTGCTGATGGGCGTCTTCAGTTCATGCGTCAGGTTGTTCACCAGGTCGTTCCGGATCTCGTTCAGACGCTTCTGTTGGTAGATGGTGCGCACTGTGTAGATGAAGGCCGCTATGATCAACAGGATCAGCAGGCCGGAGACGGCGAGCAGCGGCCACATGCTCTGCATCACCAGTTGTTTCTGCCCAGGCACTAGCACATGCAACCAGTATGGCTCACCGACCACATCGTTCCTGAACAAGCGCACGCGATGCGGCGATGCGGCGAGCGCCGGTTCCTCCGAAACATCGTTCATCGCCACCAAGGCTCCCCGCCCCTTTGCGTCGAACACTCCATGATCGGCGCGCACACCGATGCCCCGGCTCCGCAGCTCCTCCTGAAGCAACGAATCCAATAATCCCGGATCGATCCGTTCAGAGATGGGCCGCAGGGCATCGGGATCCAGCAAGCCTTCAAGGATATCGCTTAGAAGGGCTTCACGATCGTCCAGACCTGCGTCATCACGCTGCGGCGAACCTAGCGTGTCGGTGCCGATCATCGCGGTCGTCCCCCTCGGTCGACGCAATATGGTGACACGCCCATCTGGCCCGGTGATGCGCACCTCTTCGTCACCAGCCCCACCATCCGTGGCCGGACGTACGTCCACCGTTTCAAGGATACGTCGGCCTTGTTCGTGACTACGGATGCCCTGTACGGCATCCACCCGTTCCAAGCGTTCGCTCACCGCCATCAGCGCGGCATCCACGCCCTGGCCCACCTGTGCATCCTTCAAAGCGATGGTGTCGCTGACCCAGCGCCATTGAATGAGCACCAGGCCCACCAAGGCGATCGAGATCGCCGCGACGAGCACGGTGATGAGGCGCTTTTCCATCGCTGACGAAATTAGCCCCACGCCTCGCGGCCCTAGTGACTTAACGTTCTTTAACGCTTGTTGGCGCAGGCTTAACAGGCCCTTGAACGGAGGCCCTGCACCTTCGCATCATCGAAACAACGGACATGCGCCACTTCAAGTACATCACGATCGCCATCGCCCTGCATGTGGTGACGATGGCCTCGGCCAGCGATCGTGTGCTGATGGCCACCAACGCGAACGAAGCCACACCCATCCGCGAGGCTGGCGTGAACGGCACGCGCTCCAGGCTCATGCAGCACCATGGCTTGCTGCGATTGGAGTTCCAGTTGCCCACCCTGGGTGATGCACTGGTCACCTTGTACAACGCGACTGGCGGTGTGGTGTTGAAGGAACGGGTAAAGGGCAGCGGACAGCATGTGCGCCAGATCCCCGGTCAGGTGCGAGAAACAGGACCTTACACCATGCGGATCGAACAGGATGGTGTGATCGTATTGAGGAAGCTGGTGATCGAACAGGCCTAGTGCCCGGTCGACACGTTCAGGACGGGAGCGATCCCGTATGCCAGCGCAACAAGGCGTCGGAAGGCTCCCAGCAGGGGGCCTTTCGGCGTTCAAGGAAGTACCTTCGCGACCGATGGAACAAGTGCTCAACTACATCGATGGCGCGCTCCTTCCGGCAGTGGGGGGCGGCTGGCTCGATGACCATGCCCCTGCCACCGGGGCCGTTCATGCGCACATCGCGGATAGCGATGAGCGCGATGTGGAGCTCGCCGTCCAGGCCGCCACCAAA
The DNA here is from genome assembly GCA_020854015.1 of Flavobacteriales bacterium. GTDB lineage: Bacteria > Bacteroidota > Bacteroidia > Flavobacteriales_F > PHOS-HE28 > PHOS-HE28. The sequence goes on along the minus strand of JADZGG010000462.1, from coordinate 8,074 downwards.
GCCCTGCCCTCTTGGAAGGCGCTCGGCACACAAGGGCGCTCCGACCTCATCATGCGCGTGGCCGATCTGATGGAACGCGACCTCGACAAGCTGGCGAAAGCGGAATCCATCGACAACGGCAAACCGATCGCTTTGGCGCGCCGCATGGACATTCCACGAGCCATCAGCAACTTCCGCTTCTTCGCCGGGGCCGTGCTGCATTGGAACAGCGATGCCCACCTGATGGATGATGTCGCGATCAACTACACCGATCGCCAACCTGTGGGCGTGGCCGGCTGCATCAGCCCTTGGAACCTTCCGCTCTACCTGTTCACTTGGAAGATCGCGCCGGCCCTTGCCGCTGGCTGCTGTGTGGTGGCCAAGCCTTCCGAGATCACGCCGCTCACGGCCTTCCTGTTGTCGCGCTTGTGCATGGAAGCCGGGTTGCCTCCCGGTGTGCTGAACATCGTGCATGGCCTGGGCCCCAAGGTCGGTGCTGCCATCACCGCACATCCGGGTATCCCGGCCATTTCCTTCACCGGTGGCACACGCACCGGAGCGGAGATCGCCCGCGTGGCGGCCCCGATGTTCAAGAAGCTCAGCCTGGAGCTGGGCGGCAAGAACCCCGTTGTGATCTTCGATGACTGCGATTTCGAGGAGATGCTGAACTCGGTGCTCCGCAGCTCCTTCACGAACCAAGGTCAGATCTGCCTGTGCGGTTCACGGATATTGGTACAACGCGGTATTTACGACCGTTTCAAGCAGGCGTTCGTGGACCGCGTGAAGGCCATGCGCGTGGGCGATCCCGCCGACCCGGCCACTGACCTGGGGGCGGTGGTGAGCGAAGCGCACATGACCAAGGTGCTCGATCACATCGCGCTCGCAAGGGAAGAAGGGGGCACGGTGCTGTGCGGTGGTGAACGTGTGATCCTCGATGGCCCCTTGAAGAACGGCTGGTACATCGCACCAACGGTGCTCGAAGGACTGGGACCCGAATGCCGCACCAACCAGGACGAGATCTTTGGACCGGTGGTGACACTGCAGTCCTTCTCGGACGATGCTGAGGCCCTCGCACTGGCGAACAGCACCTCTTATGGTCTGGCTTCAGTGGTATGGACCAGCAACGTGAAGCGCGCGCACCGCATGGCCCGTGGCTTGCAAAGCGGGATCGTGTGGGTGAACTGCTGGTTGGTCCGCGACCTGCGCACACCGTTCGGTGGCATGAAGCAAAGTGGCGTCGGACGAGAGGGCGGACACGAGGCCTTGCGCTTCTTCACCGAAGCAAAGAACGTCTGCATCAAGCTCTGAGCCCCCCACAGGGCCTCAACATCACTGGTGTACGTGACGCTTCTTCATCCCATTGGTGAAGAACCATCCGAAACGGCGATCGAACCAGCGCTCGAAGCGCTCCATCCGGTCGGCAAGGAAGATCAATAGGTGAACCATGGTTCCAGCAGGTTAACGGGAGAACGCATCGCGAACACCGATCGTTGCCTGGTCCCGAGGACCATGCCACACTTCTCTTGGGATCCTGCGATCAGATGATCACCTTCAATGCACCGAAGAGCTGGGCCGTTCCGTTCAGGGACGACCATTCTACCGGAGCGTTGGCAGCTCGCGAAAGGTCCACCAAGGCCAGCATCAAGGGGTCTTCCTTTGCGGTGCGGCCAAGCATCAGGTCCCGATACAGGGCGGTCCTCGATCCCTCATCCATCGCATTCACCTGGCCCACCTTCGCGTCCATCGCTTCGCTCGCAGCCTCCTCCATTGGCAGTCCCAACAGAAGCTCATAACGGTCTCCATCGCGAGCCATGAGCATGATGCCCTGCGCCCCCGGTGCGCTCAGTCGTTCCAGTACTTCGATCGCGGCCAGAAGCCCACGCTTGCGTTCCTGGGCACGGTCGTTCCGTTCGTCCAGGTCCTTCTCCGCCAGTTGGACGATGGCTTCGTTCGCACCGGCCAGCTGGGGTCCTTTGAAGAAGAAGAGGATATCCTCCTGAACCACGGTACCGGCAAGGATCGCGGCCAGCGGAATGCCGGTATCAATGGCCACATGAGCGCCGAAGCGGACCTGCAACAGGAACAGCACCGCTTCTTCTCCCAGGCCCCGAAGGTCATGCCTTAGATCCTGACCGCTGCGCCTGGCCATCTCGATCAAACCAAGGCCTGCGCCGCCCCGTTCGCGGGGGCCCTCGTTACTGAGCTTGTTCAGAAATCGTTCTTTCAACTGCGCAGCATCCAAGCCGGAAAGCCCATCCAGCGCACTTTGAAGTTCCAAGAGGTCGGACCTGCGCACGGGATTCTGAGCGATCACTTGCTGGGCCTCGGGGTGGCAACGGAGCAGGAACATGCTGCGACCGCAGCCGCGCGCAATTCCTTCAGGAAGTGGTGCCCGATGCCGGATGATGTTCTGATAGGCCTCCACCATCACGTAAGCCAGTCGTTGCCGTGCGTTCCGCTGCGCACCCGCATGCTCCATCGCTGCTTCGCCCAAGGCGATCAACCGCGCGGTATGCTCATCGTGGAACGCACCCGCGTAGCCGAAACTGAACGTGTCATTGTTGAGGCCCTTGTACAAGGCATAGGCGATGCGTGCGTCCATGGGCCGGTGCTGCTCAAAGATAGACGCGCCCCCAATCCGGCAGAAGAGCCGCCCCATTAACTTGGCAGCGATGATGGACCCCGTGTTGCTGGAACAGGCCGCCTTGCACGTGCGGCGCCATTTCTCACGCCACATGCCCCGGCACTTGGTCTTCCATGACCTGGAGCATACGTTGCAGGTGACCCGTGGGGCGCTTACCATAGGTCGCGCCGAGGGACTGAGCAAAGAGGAGCTTGCCGCTGTGGAGCTTGCCGCTCTGTTCCATGATACCGGCTATGCCATCGCCTACAAAGGGCATGAAGAAGAGAGCGAACGCCTGGCAGAGGCTTTCCTTGTATCGAAGGGCTGTTCGGTGGCGCTGGTGAACAAGGTGCGCGGACTCATCCGTGCCACGCGATTGGGGACCCGACCACGGACGCCGTTGCAACGGGTGCTCTGTGATGCCGACTCAGCCAAGGCCGGACAAGCGGATTTCGACGCACGCAGTGAGCTGCTCCGCCGCGAGCTCGAAGTGGTGAACAACACGAAGCTCGACAAGCGTGAGTGGGCCGGGGAGAATCTCCGCTACCTCGAACAGCACAGCTTTCACACGGCCTACGCGCGCGAGCGTTACGGTGCGCAAAAGGCCATCAACCTGGACCGGCTGCGCGAACGACTGCAACAGCCTTCGGGAAAGGTGCGCATGCCCTCGGCCTTCCACGACCCCTTCATGGACCGCGACCTCAGTTGGCTGGCCTTCAACGAGCGCGTGTTGCAGGAGGCCATGGACGACCGTGTGCCTTTGCTGGAGCGCATCAAGTTCCTCGCCATCTTCTCCAGTAACCTGGACGAATTCTACCGGGTTCGTGTGGCTTCGTTGCAAAGCCTCATGAAACTGGGGAAGTGGGACCGGTCGGCCCTGCAATTGCCCCCTGGCGAACGCGTACAGCTGATCAATCGCAAGACCTTGTCGCAACAGCGGAAGTTCGGCGCATGCTACCGCGAAGTGCTCTTGCCTGCACTGGCCCGCAAAGGCATCCGGATCCTCGACGACCGCTCGCTGGACAAGGCGCAACGCACGTTCGCAGCGGAGTACATGCGCGATCACATCGCACCGCTCTTGGTCACTGCGACCGTACGGGCTGGCAACGCACCCTTCATTGAGGACCGCAAGCTTTACATGGTGTGCCGCCTGAAGCAGAAAGGCAAGCGCAAGGAGAAGCTGGTGCTGGTGAACGTGCCCTCTCAAGAGCTGGGCCGCTTCCTCATCCTGCCCTCTTCCAAGAGCCGTACTGACCTGCTCTTCATTGACGATGCGCTCCGGATCGGCCTACCCGCCTTCTTCAAGGGCTACAAGCTGACCGCCTGCCATAGTGTGAAGCTCTCCCGCGATGCAGACCTCTACCTCGACGAGGAGTTCGCCGAGACCATGGCCGACAAGGTGCGTCGCAGTTTAAGGAAACGCCAGACCGGCGTGCCTGCGCGCTTTCTCTATGACAGCGCCATGCCCCGCAGCATGGTGAAAGCCGTACGCGAACTGCTCAACCTGAAGAAGCCTGAACTGGTGGCCGGTGGACGATATCACCACTTCAGTGACCTGATGAAGTTGCCGGTGAGCGGACGGCCCGAACTGCGCGACAAGCCCCTTCAGGCGATCGCGCACCCTCGGTTCAATGCGAACAGGGACCCCTTCGGCACCTTGCGAAGGCGCGATGTGCTCCTGCATTTCCCCTACCACGACTTCGACAACGTGGTGAAGCTGGTGCAAAAGGCGGCCCGCGATCCACTGGTGAGGCGGCTCTCGATCACACTGTACCGCGTGGCGGAGGACTCCCGCATCTGTGAAGCGCTCATTGAGGCCATCGGGAGCGGGAAGGAGGTGCTGGTGTTCGTGGAAGTACAGGCACGCTTCGATGAGCGGAGCAACCTCTATTGGGGTGAAGCTCTGGAGAAGGCCGGAGCCCGTGTGATCTATAGCTACGAACACTTAAAGGTCCACTGCAAGCTGCTGCTGATCGAACGGAAGGAGGGGCGCGGCTTGAAGCGCTATGCCTACCTCGGTACGGGCAATTTCAACGAACGCACCTCCCGCATATACACCGATATGGGGCTGCTCACTACACATGAAGGGCTCACCCGGGAAGTGTCCGAAGTGTTCACCCACTTAAAGGACCAGAAGCATAGACCGAAGCTGCACCACCTGCTCATGGCACCGTTGGACCTGCGCAGCGGCATGGAACGACTGATCGACAAGGAGATCGAACATGCCCTTTCCGGGAAACCTGCGTCCATTCTCTTGAAGCTCAACAGCTTGGAGGACCGCGGCCTGATAGGAAAATTGTACGATGCCAGTCGCTCCGGCGTGGATGTGCGCATCATCGTCCGTGGCATCTGTTGCCTGGTGACCGGTACCAAGGGCAGCAGCGACCGCATCAAGGCCATCAGCATCGTGGACCGCTACCTGGAGCATGCGCGGGCCTACGTGTTCCACAACGCCGGCAAACCCCTGGTGTATCTGGCCAGTGCCGATTGGATGGAACGGAACATGGACCGTCGTGTGGAAGTGGCCTACCCCCTGCTGGACCCGCTTCTGAGCGCGGAGGTGATGGACTTTCTGGAACTGCAGTGGCGGGATAATGTCAAGGCTCGGATGATCGACAAGCTGCAAACGAATCCGTACCGGAAAGCGGCCAAGGGGGAACGGACCGTGCAAGCCCAGCCCGCTTTCCACGCCTACCTCTCTTCACGCTCCTGACGCACCGGCAGCGCCAGCACAGGGCATTTCGCTTCCCGCAACACCCGTTCGGTGGTGCTGCCGCGCAACGCATCCAGGAAGCCATGTTGGCCTTCGGTCGGCATCACGATCAGGTCGCAGGGCATGGCCGCGGCTTCTGCCAGAATGGTAGGGACCACGTCGCCATCCACGACTCGGCGCTCCCATGTCATTCCATTGCTGGTCGGTGGTTCCAAGCCAGGCATGCTGGAGCGATCGCCTACATGCAACAAGGCGGTCGTGCCCTCAAATCCAAGCAGTTCCAAAAGGGTCGTCGCTACTTCCAATGCCGCTGTTGGACGAGGCTCAGCTGCGACCGGGAAAAGGACGCTCTTCAATGCAAGATCACCCGTTGCGCCATCCACGAACCCCAATGTCTGCTGGGGCACCAACAGAGCGGGAATGCCTGCCTCCCGGGTCAAAGGTCCGGACACCTCACGCCCAAGCCAGCGCATGCGCCCCTGGTGCTGGCTTGTGGCCAAAACGATCAGGTCGGCAGGGTGCTCATCCAGTAACGCCAAGCACGCGGCCACGGGGTCCGTGTCCTTCGCGATCAGTTTTCGGACGGCCAAGCCAATACCAGCGACCGCTTCCGAAGGGGCGTGCTCAGGCAGGAGGCCCCAATGGTGCAGGGTGCCCCGAACACCAGGGAATTCGTCCCAGCTCACTTGCTCCCCTTCCCGTGTCACATGCAGCAGTGTCAACTTCCCCTTCACTGCAAGTGCGATCTTCAACGCATGCAGGAACGCTGTATGGCTGGCTTCGGAGAGATCCGTTGGGTGCAGTATTCGGCGGAAAGGCTGGTCCATGCTCGCAATATCATGGATCCTGGGGAACATGGTCGAACTTTCGTCAGCTCTTTCCACATGTTCCTGAACAGGAAGATTTCCTTAAACTTGCAGCCCCGTTCGATGAACGGTTGATATCATGGGGAATTAGCTCAGCTGGCTAGAGCGCTTGCATGGCATGCAAGAGGTCACCGGTTCGACTCCGGTATTCTCCACAAAAGGCGGTCCCATACGGGCCGCCTTTTCTGTTCCGTAAGGGTCCGCACGAGCATGAACTGCTCGGAGCTCTGGTAAACTCTACGGACGCAGGGACACTGGGGCCAGGACCGGCCAATTATGATGCGATCTTGATGTTGGCCAGGGAAATGCCGCTTCGCTTTCAATTCACGGTGTTCAACAGAAAGGTCCGGCTCATTGCACGACCAACCTCCGTTGCACGAATCCACCTTCCATGTGCATGACGCGAACTGCATATGTGCCTGCTGGAACACGCTGCAGATCGAATCGTACATCAGGGCCCCATCGCGCCACCTCGCGACCGTCCGCATCCAGTAGTTGCACGCTCTCCATTGCACCTCGATCACCTTGTATGAAGAACTCCCCGGATGCCGGGTTCGGGTAGATCAGAAATTCCTCTTGACCGTTCGCACCCGCGACCGCCACGACATCGCTCCACGCGGACTGTCCGTCGTTATCCACCTGCTTCAATTTGTAGTAGCTGGTTTTGATGGCCGTGTTCTCGTCCTGTAGCTCATAGGTGATCAGCGACTGACTATCACCAGCGCCATCCAGCCAGCCTACTTCGGTGAACTCGGTCTCGCCCTCGATCATGCGCCAAACCTCGAAGCCCGCGTTGTTGTGCTCCGTGGCCGTTGACCAGGTGAGCATCACTTCACTATCGGTGGTGCGCTCACCAGTGAGGGAGAGCAGCTCCACAGGCAACGGCAACCCCATGTTGGTGATGTACAATTCCCCATCGTTCCCCAGTGCAGCAGTGTAACCATGCGTACCGCCGTTGCCTTGGATGCGCGGCTCCATTGCGGGAGAAGCGGGAAAAATGGGTGTCCAGATGTTGCCTGCGGGGTTGTTCGGCAGGTTGCAATCCTCCATGGGCCCCACGTAGTGCGCCACACCCGCATCGGCATACACGCTAACGACTGGATCCGCAGTGGCATAGGTGGTGAATTCGTTGCCGCTGTGGAAGAGCCTGACATTCACAGCACCGACGATCGCGTTCTGCGTTTGCAAGTGCCAGTTGCGGTCCAAGTAGTGCTGACCGATAATGCTCTGACGCACTGCCGCGCTGTTCACATACACGCTCATGCTCACCGTGCCGAGGTTCTGGCCGTTGTCATTGAAGCGTGCCACCACCTTGCGGTCCTTGTAGATCCACTGCGCGTTACCGCTTCCGGTGCTGGTGATCGCATCCGCGGCTCCGCAGGTGTTGAAGGCTTCGTTCCAGAGCACCGGTTGGAATTCATCCGCACCGATGTCGGGCGTGGCAAGGCTGCGCACATCGCCATCGATGTCGATGGTCACGGCGGCGATCGGTGTTCCGGCAGCATCCGCTTCCATGGCATACACATGCAGGTCGCTCAGGGGGACGTAGAACAACGGATCCGCGACAAGGCTGTTGGCGAAGTTGCCCGAAGCCGTCTGCAGGTTAGCGAGCGTGTTACGATCAGCGTTCCAATAGGCGATGGGGCCGGCTGTGGTGCGGTGGAGCAGGTTGAAGGTGGCCGTGAGCGAGGTGGCTGTGCTGGATAAGAACTGCACCGTATGCCCTTCACTGGCGATGATGTTGTTGCGGAAGAAGAAGTTCTGGAACGTGGAGAAGGCGAAGGCCACGCCTCGCACACTGCCATGGAAGGTGTTGTGGTCCACTTCCATCCAACGTTGTGTGCCGAAGGTGGCGAATGCCGTAAGGCCTGTATGCACCATGTTGTTCCTGAT
>JADZGG010000461.1 GCA_020854015.1 Flavobacteriales bacterium | reverse complement strand
GGGGCGTGATCTACCCTGCTGCCTACAGCAACTGCGTGGCCGTGACCGGTGTGAAGGAGAACGGCAGCAAGTGCGCCAGCTGCCACGACGGTTCGCAGGTGGACCTGACGATCTGCATGGAGCGCACCGCGAACAGCTCGCGCAACTCCCTCTCGCTCTCGCCCAGCGGTGCCACACCGAGCTACATCGGTGGCAGCAGTTCCGCCACGGCCACGGCTGCCGGCATCGCGGCCTTGGCGTGGAGCGCGAAGCCCACGGCCACGCGCGCCCAGATCCTGAACTGCCTCACGAGCACCGCACAGTTCGCCGGTGCACCCAGCAGCAGCAAAGGCTACGGCAACATCAATGCGAACGCGGCGGTGAACGCGGCGCTGGCGTTGTAAGCGCGCACTGCCCGGCACGGGGGCGCTGTCGCAAGGCAGCGAACTTGATATGGAAGGCGTCTTTTCACTGCATCCGGAACGTCGAACATGCGCGATCCCATGAGAGCACATCTTCTCCCCTTCTTGGGACTTTTCCTGACCTGCCCGATCGTTTCCACAGGCCAGTCCACCGCGGTCCTGTACACCATCCATAACCCTTCACCGGGCATGTTCTCGTTCGGCACTTTCGACCTAGCGACGGGCGTTGTTACGGATCTGGAGGCCGCACCGATCACTTCCATTTCCAGCATGGCGAGTGCCTGCGTTGATGTGGCCGGCGGCCTCTACCACTTCTGCGACGGCAAGCAGATCCATACGTTCGAAATGAACAGCGTGACCACCGTAAGCACCATGTCGTTGGGGCTGGGGTCGCTCCAGAACCTGTTCGCGATCGAATGGGATCCTTGCGATCAGGTTTTCCTCGGCGTGTTGAACGCGCCACCTGACAGTATCGTCTTCGTGCGTTTCGATCCTGGCAACCAACAATTCACCACGTTGGCGGCCTTGTCCTCGAGCATGTCCTTCTGTTCCGGCTGCCAAGGGATGTTCGACCCGGTGCTGCGGCGTTACATGTTGCGCTACGGAGGCGGCATACTCACCTTGGACCCCGATGTCGGTGCGGTGTTGTTCGACGTTCCCATGGTGGATCCGCCCGGCTTCACCCCGGTGCACCACCTCTCCTATTCCTGCGCACAGCAACGTATCGTGGGTACCGCTGTCGGCACCAGTCCGGAAGGCCATTCCGGCAAGTTCCTGTTCGAGGTCGACGAGACCACGGGTGCAACGACGATGCTGACCACCCTACCGGCGAGTACCGGACTGTGGAAGCCTGCGCTGGGCAACTCCTGCATCGACGACAACACGGGCACCTTCTATTGGTCCGGCGCCGGCGGCATGATCACGGGTGCCGAGATCAGCATGGGTACCATGCTCTATGTGCAGCAAGCCAACAGCGCTGAGCTCTTCCTGATCGAACACGCGACCGCCTGTTCATGCTCGGCCAATGCGCTCGCCGCGGAGCTTCAACCAGCCACCTTTCTGCTTTACCCGAACCCTGCTGCGGACATGGTCAACCTTGTCGGGAAGCAGACCGAAGGCATGATCTCCGTCCATGACCATACCGGTCGGCAAGTGTGGTCGGGAGCAGCACGCCAGCAAAGCACGACCATCCCGTTACAGGGTCTAGCTCCAGGCCACTACATCGTCCGGCTGGGCGAGCGCGCGGTCCCGCTGATCGTTGCGGAATAAGCTCAGCGCACTTCGGCGCCCGGGGCAATGACGTCCTTGGGCTGCACGAACACGAGCTTGCCAGCGCTGTCCTCGGCCATCAGCACCATGCCCTGGCTTTCGACACCGCGCATCTTGCGGGGCTCGAGGTTCGCCACCAGCACTACCTGCTGACCGATCAGTTCCTCCGGAGCATAGTGCATCGCGATGCCGCTCACGACCGTGCGCGGTGCCGCTTCACCCAGGTCCACGGCGAGCTTCAGCAGCTTGTCGGCCTTGGGCACACGCTCGGCGGCGGTGATGGTGCCCACGCGCAGATCGAGCTTCGCGAAATCGTCGAAGGTGATGTTGGGCTTGGCAACAGGGGCAGAGGCAGGGGCAGGACCAAGGGCAGGAGCAGGAGCAGGGGCAGGGGCTGCTTGCTGTGGCTCCATGGCGTGCAGGCGCTCCACTTCCACAGCGATCTCTTCGTCGGTGATGGGCTTGAAGAGGTGCTCGGCTTTGCCCAGCGCCTGGCCTTCGCCCACGAGGTCACTGCGGAAGGCCTGGTCCCACGGCAGCGCGTTGATGCCGAGCATGCGGCGCAACTTCTGCGCGGTGAAGGGCAGGAAAGGCTCGAGCACGATGCTGAGCGTGGCCGCGATGTTCAGGCTGTTGGCCAGGATGGTGCGGGTGCGGACCGGATCGGTCTTCTCCAGTTTCCACGGCTCGTTGTCGCTGAGGTACTTGTTGCCGGCGCGCGCCACGTTCATGGCACTGCCCAGCGCATCGCGGAAGCGGAAGTGGTCGATGTGCCTTGCCACCTCTTCCACGTTGCCGTGCACGGCGCTCCACAGGTCCATATCCAGGTCCGAGCGTTCACCGGCCGCCGGTGCGTTGCCGCCGTAGTACTTGTGGCAGAGCACGAACACGCGCTGCACGAAGTTGCCGAGTATGGCGACGAGCTCGTTGTTGTTCTTGTCCTGGAAGTCCTTCCACGTGAACTCGCTGTCGCGGAACTCGGGGATGATGGTGGCCAGCGCGTAGCGCAGCTCGTCCTGGCGATCGGGCCAGCGCTCGATGTACTCGTGCAGCCACACGGCCCAGTTGCGGCTGGTGCTGATCTTGCGGCCTTCAAGGTTGAGGAACTCGTTCGCGGGCACGTTCTGCGGCAACACGTAACCGCCGTGCAGCTTCAGCAGGATCGGGAAGATGATGCAGTGGAAGACGATGTTGTCCTTGCCGATGAACTGCACCAGACGCGTGTCGTCGTTCTTCCACCACTTCTGCCAATCCTGGCCCTTGTCCTTCGCCCATTGCTTGGTGGCGCTGATGTAGCCGATCGGTGCATCGAGCCATACGTAGAGCACCTTGCCATCGGCACCGGGCAGCGGCACGGGCACGCCCCAGTCGAGGTCGCGGGTCATGGCACGCGGACGCAAGCC
>JADZGG010000460.1 GCA_020854015.1 Flavobacteriales bacterium | reverse complement strand
TGGCGGCAGGCCCGAGCGGTACGGCCACGAAGAACTCGGGGTCGCGTTCGTCCTTGGCGAAGTCGGCCGCTACGCCGTTCACGGTGATGCCCTTCAGCTTGTTGCGGTCGCGCACGTGACCATTCACCTTCACCTGGGACAGCACCGAGCTGACCTGCGCTACACCGCCAGGATGCACGGGATCCACCACGGTGATCACCGGCGGATCGCTCTCGCGGTTCAGTTCGAAGAGCTGCTTGTCCACGCGGTCGCGCTGTTCCTGCACCTTGCGACGGTCGTCGGAGTCGTAGGCGTCGTTGCCTTCCATGGCCTTCTTGGCGGCGTCCAGGTCGGCGATGGCGCCTTCCAGGTCCACGTTGGCCTCCTTGCATTCGGCGCGAAGCAGCAGCAGGTCCACGTTCTGGGCATCCTTCAGCAGCACCTTGTTCAGGTCGTTGATGGCGTTCTGGTGCTGCCCGAAGCCATGGTAGTAGCGGGCGCGCTGGCTGAACACCGCATCATCGCTCCTGCCCAACGCCACGCAACGGCTCACATCGTCGATCGCCTTGGAATAGTCCTTCTGCATGGCGTAGGCCTTGCTGCGGGTGAAGAGCGCGTCGGTGCTGGCGGGGTTCAGCTCCAGAGCCCGCGTGGTCTTCTCGATGGCTTTGTCCAGCGTGCGCATCTGCATGGTCGGTCCGGAGTACTGACCGTAGAGGGCCAGCTGCACTTCGGCGAGCGCCACGTACGCGGGTTCGTACTGGTAGTTCCACTCGATCACCTTGTCCAGGTCGAACTCGGCGGTCTTCAGGTCGCGCGTTGCGAAGCGGGTGATGCCGTGCAGGTAGTAGGTGTCGGTGGTGCCCTTGGCAGCTAGCGCGGCATCGGCTGCGGCAGTGGCCTTGTCCAGGTCGTTCATCGCCAAAGCACAGCGCACCTTCGTCTCCAAAGCGCTGAGCTGCTTGGGTTCCACGCGCAACGCCTGCTCGCAGAGTGTCAGGGCTTTGGCATGGTCGCCCAGTTCGTAGTAGGCCTTTGCGGCCTCGGCAGCGTAGGCGGCTTCGGCGGGCACCAGCTCGGCCACCATGGCGCGGTCGGCGGCACACTCCGCCTTCTTGCCCTGCAGGTTGTAGATATCGGCGCGCGCCTGATAGGCCTTCAGCATCGCCGGGTCCACCTGGATGGCGAGCGAGTATTTCTCAAGGGCCTGATCGAGCTGCTGCTCCGCGCGCAGCTTCTCGCCCTCTTTGAAGAAGGCCTTTCCGCCTTGGGCGGACACGCCACAAAGCAGGAAGAGGAATGCCAGTAGGGAGAGTACGGGTCGGTTCATGGTCGGGCGGAAGCGAAAATAGGGCCATTGGGCATGTGCCCATGCGGCCATGTGCCGATGTGCCCATCAACAGAGCCGATCAATCGTGCGTCCGAACCTCGCACGCCGTACCGCTCAGGGTATCGAAACGCACCGTGGTATTGAAGAGCCAGGTACCGCCCAAGCCCCACGGACCTGTCCGCAAGCCCAGATCCACGTCGTATTCGAGGCGTGGCCCCAACGTGTCCGAAGCATCCGGAGCGCCGAGCAGCTTGATGACGGCCTGTTTCGAAGCCCCGATCAGCAGCTGCCTCTTCTCCAGATCGGCCACCATGGCCCCACGAACACGCCGATCCCCCTCGCGCCATGCCTTCGCGTCGAACGCCCGGTCGGGCAGGCCATCGTTCCTTCCGATATCCGTCGAGGCGTTAAGGCACAGGCCGATGACCAGTAGCAGCCCTGTGCCGATGATCAATGTTCTTCGCATTGGAGCCCGTTCAGAACACGATCACCAGCACGATCCAGAGGATGTGGATGCCAATGCCGGCCACGAACTGCAGAAAGAAATTGCCTTCCATCCAGACCTGCTTGAAGGTTCTTCGGGGATGCACGGCCCAAGCCAACAACGCACCCGGCAACCGAAGGAGCGGTGCGATCACCTCCACCACCAGCAACTCAGCGATCGCCTCTGCCCACATGCGACCGCTATCCGATCACTCTTCGATCATGAACTTCTCCATCACCTGCGGGGTCACGCCGCTGCTGCTGAAGCCGCCGTCGTGGAAGAGGTTCTGCATGGTAACGTACTTCGTGTAGTCACTGAAGAGCGACAGGCAATAGCGGGCACAATCCTCGGCGGGCGCGTTGCCCAGCGGGCTCATCTCCTGCGCGAAACCGTAGAAGCCCCCGAAGCCCTTGATCCCGCTGCCCGCCGTGGTCATGGTGGGACTCTGGCTCACGGTGTTCACCCGGATCTTCTTGCTCATGCCCAGGTGGTAACCCCAGCTTCGGCCGATGCTCTCCAACAGGGCCTTGGCATCCGCCATGTCGCCGTAGCCGGGGAACACACGCTGGGCGGCGATGTAGCTCAGGGCCACAACGCTGCCCCAGTCGTTGATGGCGTCGGTCTTGCTCGCGGCCTGCAGCATGCGGTGGAAGCTCATGGCGCTGATGTCCAGTGTCTGCTTGTACCACTCGTAGTTCAGATCGTCGTAGGTGCGGCCTTTGCGCACGTTGGGGCTCATTCCGATGCTGTGCAGCACGAAATCCATCTTGCCACCCAGCTGCTCCACGCTGCCGGTGAAGAGCTTCTCTAGGTCGGCGTCGTTGGTGGCGTCAGCAGGGATGATCGGGGCCTTGATCGCCTCGGCCAGCTTGTTGATCTCGCCCATACGCATCGCCACAGGCGCGTTGGACAACACGATCTGCGCGCCTTCCGCGGCTGCCAGCTCGGCCACCTTCCAAGCGATGCTCTGGTCGTTCAAGGCACCGGTGATGATGCCGCGCTTCCCCTTCAACAGTCCGTGGGCCATGGTCAATCGTTTGATGGGCCGAAAATAGCCGTTTGGGGCGGGTGGAGGCGGTCACATGCGGAACACTGAACAACGACCAGCCTTTGCGCTAAGCCACATGCTCTGTTCAAAGGCTTGTGTATGCGGCATGCAAGGAACCAACAACACGGTGGAACTCGGACAGGTATAGAAATGCCGAACAATTTCAGGCAGGATGCGCCGTTCGGGATCTTGGATTTGACGATCGAGTGACGAAACGGGTATTTTCACGAACGAAGCCATGGAAAGCCCGGATGAACCAGCGCCCGCGTTCGGAGCGATCCATTATCCCTCCCTTAGGGATATGCTAGATCGCAGCCACGTCGATCTGGGCCAGGTGGCCAAGGCTTTGGACCTCGTCAATCAATTCGCTTACGGCCATCGCCATGGGGCATTGCTAGCCTCTGAGCGCCACGACCGACTGACCTTGTACAAGCTCGTCAATCTGGTGCGCTTCCTGGACCTACTGCCCGATGTGGCGGTCTATGAGCTCGGGTATCGGTGCCCTGAGCAGCTGCGCTCCTACCATCAAAGCCTGAAGGTATCGATCCAACGAGCATACCGCCGGGGTATCGACAGGGCTTCATTGCGTATAGCTGAGCAAGCGCACGAGCGACTATGGCAGGTGCAGCAGGCCGTCACGCACTTTTACGACGGTCTTTCTTGAGCGTGTCCACGCTCTTCTCCAAGCGCCCCACCTGCTTCTCCAGGTCACTCACGGCTTCGTCCACCAGCACATTGCGCTCGAACTGAGCCTTCACCGAGCGTTCCATCAGGCTTTCCATTCGTTCCAAACGCTCATCCAGGGCTCGCAAGGAAATGCCTCCTTCCCTGTTGATCGGCAGTCCCTCTTCAAGCCCAGAAACGTTCACGCGCCGGAACATCTTACCCCGACCGCTCAGCAACCAGTCCGGGTCCAGCTCTTCATATTTCTTAAGTAAGTCCTGCACAAGAAGGATGTTCGGCGGGTTCTTCCCGTTCCGGATGTGACTGATCACCGCCTCGGATGTGCCCAAGGCCTTGCTCAGTGCGTAACCGCTCAGGCCTAAACGCTCCATCGCATCCACGAAGCGCTGGTTCAGGGGCGGAAGTTTTTTTTCGGCAGCTCTTGACACTTAACTATATTTAAGTATGTTCGCATCCGGTAGCTCGCAAATGTACGCCCACCGTCAGCCCTAGCCTGAACCCATACCTCAGGATCATGAACCAAGAGATGTTGAACACCACCCGCTCACTCGGTCATTCTCTTCCCGACACCGTGGGCTCAATGTGGCGCTGTACAGCCGTCGTCAT
>JADZGG010000459.1 GCA_020854015.1 Flavobacteriales bacterium | reverse complement strand
GGCCGTTGGCCAGCCTGGCTTTGACCCCCTCCACGTATACCCGCTGGCCGGGTCGCACGGCTCTCAACAGGTCCTTCATGGGCTCAGTGAACCGACCGTCCTGCGCGGCCAGTTGGATCACTTCGGAACCCTTGATCACGGTGAGTTGGAACTGCTGAACTTTCCAAGGTGCATCAAAGTCAGCGTCTTCCAAGCGGGCGACGACACCTTGAGCTGAGGTCAGCTCGGCCTTGCGGATCGTTACATCCCGGGAGCCCTTTCCGCCCACAATGGCCATGGGCGGTGGAAGGTCCTTCACTCGGAAATGGACCGGCCCGATCCTGCGTGTGGAGCCATCTTCATTCCGCACCACTGCGCTCACCTGCGCTTTGCCTCCCGTGAGCTTGTTCACCACCCAGCCACTCCCGGACCTGCTGAGAACCCCATTGTCGATCACGGGCTGTACACGATCGGTGGCCACACCAGGCACAGAAAACTCGATCGGGTTGTCCACGCCGCGGTACAACACGTTCATCTTGGTGGGCGAGGCCACCAGCAAGGGCGCCATCACCTGATACTTCAGCTCATACGGGAACTCCTCCATTCCTTTCGGTCCTTGGTAGCGCATCACCCCCTTCACCAACTGGTCGCCAACGCGGTCAGAGGGGATCTGCACATGTGCCTTGCCGTCCGCACCGACCGCGATCTGTTCTCCGGCACCGAGCAGCACCTCCGGCTTCACCCGGCTGTCAGAGGCAGCGAGGAACACTTCCGCCCGGAACGGTTCACCCAGAAGGACCGTGCTGCTCGAGGGGATCACGGCCGCCGCCAGTGTGTTCACGGTGTGTGAATCCTTGTTCACTTGACGGTATAGCCACTTCACCACTTCGCTCTCCACACCACGCACGTCCGCCTGCACCTTGCTGAGCTCAGCGATACCTGCGGCCAGCGGCACTTCGTGGAAGTTGATGGACTCCCAGTTATTGAGGGTGCCGGATGCATCGCGGCGATCGCTGAGGTCGAATAACATATCGATGGAAGCACTGAGGTCTGGCTCCGCTTCACCCACGGTGCTCTTCAGTAGCGCACGGAACGCTTCGATGCGGTGGCGCAGGTCACGGGCCGTGAACGGTCCTTCCTTGGGTGAGGATGGCTCGGGGCCGACCAACAACAATGCAAGTGCATCCCTGTCATCCTTCTTTTCGAATCCCATGAGCGCCTTGAGCGTGTCACGCCCCTCTCCGTCCTTGGCCATGAGCTTGTCGATCGGTTCGCCTTCGGCCTCGGACATCACGCGCGCCGTCATCACTCCGATGTGGGCCACCAGTCTGTCCGCCGCCAAGCGGATCTGCTCGGCCTTCGTGCGCTGGGTGCGGAACACTTCAGGGAATTTCGCGGCCATGTCATCGAATTGCGCGTACTCTTCCACCGAGCGGCGATGGTGAGCTTGTTCGGTCCGCACCAGATCGGCATCGAGCACAGCGAACGAATCGAGCACTTCCTTGCTGACGTTCATGGCCAGCATGGCCGTAAGCACCAAGTACATCATGTTGATCATCTTCTGCCTTGGGGGCATTTTCGCGCTGGCCATGTGCGGTGGTGTGTTAGGGATGCGCAACAAGCGACACCCGAACATGCAATGCACCCCGGCTGACCAGGTAACGTAATGACCGATGGGAACGATGCGGATCAGGCCTCTTCACCCGAGCCCTGCACCAGCGCGGAAGCGGCCTCCCACTCCTCCATGGTACTGGCGATGCGCTTGGCCAACTCACCCAAACGCTCGTAGCCTTTTTGCAGCTCAGCGGGCGGAAGTGCGCCCTTCATCACCACGGCCTGCAGCTCCTTCTCCTCCTTTTCCAGTTCGGCCAGCTGCTTCTCCAGGCGGTCCACGCTGTTCTGTGCTTTGCGGCGCTCCTTTTCCTGATCACGCTTATCGCGCTGATCGGAACGTTTCTCACCTTTCGGAGTCTTGGCCTGCACAGCACTGGACTTTCCGATGTCCGCACCCTGTAACGCCTTGCGTTTCTCGATCAGTTCCAGGATATCCATATGCTGATCGCGGATGCGGAAGTCATCCAATTCGAGCAGGCGGTTGGTGAGGCCGGTAAGGAAATCGCGGTCGTGGCTAACAAGCAGGAAGGTGCCGTCGTAGTTCTTCAACGCTTCCTTGAGCACGTCCTTGCTTTGGATGTCAAGGTGGTGCGTTGGTTCGTCAAGGATCAGGAAGTTGAGCGGCTTCAGCAACATGCAGCAGAGGGCGAGGCGCGCACGCTCGCCGCCGCTGAGCACCTTCACCTTCTTATCGACGTCCTCACCACTGAACATGAAAGCACCCAGCATGGCGCGCACCCGGGGTCGGTTGTCCTCACTGGCCGCATCTTCTGCCGTTTCGATCACGGTGCGTAGTGGGCTCATGCGCTCGGGCATGTCCTGCGCGTAGTAGCCGATGATCACGTTATGCCCCAGACGGATCTCCCCGTCGTATGGTTCTTCTCCCATGATCATGCGTACCAACGTGGACTTGCCAGTGCCATTGGCTCCGACCAATGCGAGGTGTTCACCTTTCGCGATGGTCAGTTCAGCATTGCGGAATATGCGCTTCTCCTCGCCTGGGCGCTTGGGGTCCGTATAGGCCTTGCTCACGCTCTTCACTTCGGCGACGATCTTCCCGCTGGTGGGTGCCGGTGGGAACTTGACGAGCATCTTACGCAGGTCCTCATCGTCAACCTCGATGCGCTCGAGCTTGTCGAGCTTGTTGATCAGGTTCTGGGCGAACGCGGCCTTGCTGGCCTTCGCCCTGAACTTATTGATCAGGTCCGTGGTCTCCTTGATGTACCGCTGTTGGTCCTTGGCGGCCGCCGCCTGCTGCTCGCGCTCCACTTTGCGGAGCTCCACGTATTGCGTCCAAGGCACTTTGCGGTCGATGAGCTTTCCACCGAGCACCTCGAGGGTACGCTTGGTGAGGCGGTCCAGGAAGGTCTTGTCGTGGCTGATCAGCACCAAGGCCGCCGGATAGGTCCGGAGCAGGTCCTCCAGCCATTGGATCGCGGGCAGGTCAAGGTGGTTGGTGGGCTCATCGAGCAATAAAAGGTCCGGCTGCATCAGAAGCAAGCGCGCTAATTCGGCCCGCATGCGCCAACCACCGCTCAGCTCGCTCATCAGGCGGTGCATGTCCTTCTCCACGAAGCCGATGCCCTTCAGCATCCGCTCGATCTGCATATCGTGGTCCGCGGCACCAATGGCGTTGAGGCGCTCGTGCGCATGCGCCAGGAGGGTGGCGAGCTCAATGGCCTCCTCGTCCGTGGTGGCGGTCATCAGCTCTTTCTCGATCCGCTCCAGCGAAGCGTTGAGGGTGATGGCCTCTTCGAACGCCTTCTCCGCCACCTGCCAGGGAGTGAGGGTGAGGTTGTGCGCCATTTCCTGCGGCAGGTAGCCGAGGGTAAGCTCCTTGGGCTTGCCGATATTGCCCTTGTCGAAGGGCTGTTGCCCGGCCATGATCTTCAGCAGGGTGCTCTTTCCGGCGCCATTGCGGCCAACAAGACCGATGCGGTCATCACTTCCGATAAAGAAGGAGATGTCATCGAACATCGGTCGTTGACCGAAGTGGAGCGTAAGACCTTGGACCGTGATCATGGTATACCCGCTGGGCAACGGGGCGGCAAAGGTAACCAGATCCGGCGCGGCACGGACCGGTCAAGGGTTCCACAGGTCATGCTCGTACTGGAAAAGGCCCTGCTCAATGCGTTCAGCCTCTAGTAAGGCATCCACTCCTGTAAGGTACTCAGGGAGGGAACGCCCGTACACATTGCTCACGGCGGTCACGGTGCTGCTGAACATGCGCTTGGCGAACAGGGCATCGAGGCTGCGGTGCTCTGCTTCATTCTGCGGGTTGAAGGCCGTGGCGTTTGCCAGCACATAGCGAAGCTCCGGGAAGTAGAGCCAGAACACCGGGGCATGGCCACGCAGTTCCCCTTCCTC
>JADZGG010000458.1 GCA_020854015.1 Flavobacteriales bacterium | reverse complement strand
GACCCGCAAAGGCCCGTAGTCGTCGCTGTTCCAATGGAAGTACGGGCTGAACGGGAAGATGTGCCGGGGGGCACCCGTGGCCGTGCTCATGCGCTCTGCGCTCACGACATCCGCGCGCTTTTCCACGGCGTTGGCCATCGCATCGTTCAAAGGCAGCTCGATGAAGTTGCGTCCGGGTGGCACGAAGGCCGGTGGCAAACCCAGTTCCGTCAGGACGGCCTTGGGATCGGTGCCTTGCCTCAGCCGCACCAGGTAGCTGTGTGTTTCGCCGGGGAAGCTGAGGCGCTCGCCGTTCACGAAGAGCACACCGTCCTTCAGGATGATCTCGTCGCCCGGCAGCCCCACGATCCGCTTCACCAGCAACTGCCGACGTTCGAAGGTCCTCCGGTCCTGAAGCGGGTCCCTGAACACCGCGATGTCACCGCGACCGAAGCCGGTCCACATCGGCCAGCGCGAAACGCCGACCAGGTCACCAGGGTAGAGCGTGGCGTACATGCTGGTGCTGCGCACGGTGACCCAGCGGATCACGAACACATGCAGGAACACCAACACCCCGACCGCCAACAGCGACGCACGCACCCAGTCGTTGGACAGGAGGTTCTTGAGGCGTTGCATCGGATCGGAAACTTAGCGAGGAACAAGGCAACTGCCGCAGCGGCAAGCGGCTCGTTGCAAAGCGGAGGTTCTGTCTTGCCGCTCACCAACTTGCCGCTCGCCGCTCGACGCCGTGACCCCACCCAGTGCCTCTCTATTTCACCAACGTGAACAAGCGCTTCCAGCGGATGCCCAATGGGAAGCCACCGTTCTCCTTGTCCACAGTGAGCCACACGAGCACGGCCTTACCGACCACGTGATCCATGGGCACGAAGCCCCAATAACGGCTATCCTGCGAACGGTGCCGGTTGTCGCCCATCATCCAGTAATAGTCCTGCTGGAAGGTGTAGCTGGTGGTGGCCGTACCGTTGATCAGGATGGAGCTGCCCTTCACTTCCAAGGTGTTGTGCTCGTAGATCTCGATGGCCCGGCGGTAGAGGGGAAGGTTCTCCAGTGTGAGCTGCAAAGTGGCACCGGCCTTGGGGATCCACAGCGGACCGAAGTTGTCCTCGCTCCAGTTGTAACGTGGGTCGTTCGGGAAGATCGGCCATGCATCCTTCGTTCCGTAGGCACCCGCCTCTTTGTTCTGTCGAACCATGCGGGCCACATTGCCGAAGCTCTTCAATTTCTCGGCGTTCGCAGCGGTGAGCGGCATTTCCGCCGTGTCGCCTTGTTCGTTCACATCGGTGGTGGTGATGTCCATGGTCTCCTTCAGGACCTTCTTGTTGAACACGCCGGTGATGCTGAACCCGTAGGCGTACTGTCCAGTGGCGCGCAAGGGCTGAGGTTCCCCGTTCACGTAGACCAGACCGTCCTTCACTTGGACGGAATCGCCGGCCACCGCCACACAACGCTTGATGTAGTTCTCCTTCTTGTCCAGCGGGCGGATGAGCAGGCCACCAGTGGCCACGCGACGGTTACGGCCCATCTCATCCTTCACGATGAAATAGCCGTTGGCGATGTCCTTACGGTTGAAGCTGCGCACCAGCTGGTAGTAATCCATGGTCTGGTAGTTCGCCACCACCGTATCCCCATTGGGGAAGTTGAAGACCACCGCATCGCCACGCTGGGGCGAACCAAAGCCGGGCAGGCGTCGGTAGGGTTGGCTGAACCAGGTGGTGAAGGAAGGTGTGCTGGTGGTGAGCGGCAGCGTGTGGTGCGTGAAGGGGAAGGTGATCGGCGTCATCGGCATGCGCGCGCCGTAGCTCAGCTTGCTCACGAAGAGGTAGTCACCTACCAGCAGGCTCTTCTCCATGGATTCCGTGGGAATGGTGAAGGCCTCGAAGGTGAACACGCGGAAGGTGGTGGCCACGATCACCGCGAAGAGGATCGCATCGCCCCATTGCCCGAGCAAGCCGCGGTGGCGCTTCTCCAGGGGAATGGGCCCGACGTACGTGTACTTCTCCTGGTACGCCAGCTGTGGGATCACCAGCCAGGGTAGGAAGGCGGCTTTGAGGTGTTGCTTGAACTCCCGCTCACCGAAGACGATGCTGAGGTTCACGTTCATGATCATCAGCATGAGCAGGTTGATGCCTGGAACCAGCAGCAGGATCAGCCAGTACCAAGGCTTGCCGATGATCTTGTTCCAGATGTACAGGTTGTAGAACGGCACGAAGCCTTCCCATGCCTTGCGACCCGCCTTCACGAAGAGTTTCCAGAGGCACGCATAAACGACCGCGAAATAGGAGAGGAGCAGGAGCCAGGGGATCATGAGTTCGGGTTGAAGGATCGGGTCGGTGGTGGTGAGGTTCGGTCGAAGATCTTAGCGCCGACCCGCCGGGTCGACCGTGTGCCGATGATCAATGCATGCTGAGCACATCATCAATGGTGAAAAGCCCTTGTCTGCCCTTCAGCCATTCGGCGGCCACAACGGCTCCGGTGGCGAAGCCCATGCGACCGAAGGCATCGTGCGTGATGGTGATCTTGTCCTCGGCGCTGGTCCAGGTCACACTGTGCTTGCCGGGCACCTCGCCGGTGCGTTCGCTGATGATGGGAACAGGAGCAGGAGCAGGAGCAAGTTGATCCGTATGCCTCTGCGCCTCGAGCTGCCAGCCGGAATAGCGTTGTGTGTTCAGGTCGATGTCGCGGGCGAGGGTGATCGCAGTTCCGCTCGGCGCATCCAGCTTGTGCACGTGGTGTACCTCATCCATATGGACCGCGTAACCAGCCTGGTGATCCATCAACTGGGCCAGGTACTTGTTCACCCGGAAGAAGAGGTTCACGCCAATGCTGAAGTTGCTGGCCCACAGGAGTGTACCCTTGGTCCGTTCGACCATCGCTTTCACTTCAGAAAGGTGCTCGTACCAGCCCGTTGTGCCCACCACCACCGGCACCCCGGCCTCGAGGCACAGGCGCATGTTGGCAAGGGCTTGGTCCGGCTTGCTGAACTCGATCGCCAGGTCCATTCCGGTCGGAGGAGCGCCGGCGTTCGTAGCGTTCACTTTCAACCCGACGGTATGCCCACGCTTCACCGCCACCTCTTCAATGGCGTGGCCCATTTTTCCGGTTCCGTAGATGGCGATCTTCATGCGGTCCTCAGGGCGCCGAAGTTAGAAGGTGGCCATGAGGCTGAGCCCAACGGTTCCACGAGCGGTCAACGGAGCGTATGGCATCACCTGCAAGGACAGGTCGCGCCCAACATCGAAACGGGTGAAGTGAGCATCCACAGAGGCATCCATGATGTTCAGGATGTAGGACGTGGCCAACGCGATGTAGCTCCAGTCACGCCACTTCCGGTAGGTCTCGGCCACGTCCAGTACGGCATCGGAGGTGTAGGCGCCGTTGAACTCATCGGTCGTGGCCGGGTCGCCGTCCACCAGCGCCACATAGGCATCCTTGTAACGCTCGTACTCGCGGGTGTTCCGTTGCACGAAGTAGAAGCTGGTGCCGATGGCGCCCCATACGATGGGCACTTTCCAATACTTGTGGTTGTAGGCTTGACCGGCACCAGGCAGCAAGGCCGAATAGAGCGCGGCCCTGCCGGGTGTGTGACGGAGACGCCAGTCCAGCTGCATCACTGGAACGGTGTCCGCCGTGGTGATCCGAAGCGTACTGTCCTGCCCGCTGGCGCCGATCAACACACTGCACCCCAGAACGAGCAGCAGCGTGCGTAGCGTAGCGGTGGACATGGCACGCGGAAGCGGCAACTATCGCGCCAGCAGCGCCTTGATGCGCTCCAGTTCCTCCTCGTTCTTGAAGGTGATCTCGATGCGGCCCTTGCCCGAAGCGTTGCCCTTCACCACCACGCGGGTGCCGAAATGCTGAGCCAGGTCCTTGCTGTACTGCTTGAATGGCGCGGCGCTCAGCGTGGATCCGGTGGGAATGCGTCCTCCGGTGCTGCTGTGGCGGGCGAGGTCCTCCACGGCACGAACGCTCAGCTGGCTCTCGATGATCT
>JADZGG010000457.1 GCA_020854015.1 Flavobacteriales bacterium | reverse complement strand
TTCGGCCATCACCACTTCCAGATGGTATTGCGCACCTCGTAGCTCCGCCCGGGTCTCCAGGATCGCCATGCGGTTCCCCAAAGGACTCACGAGTGTGTCGGTGACCACCGCCCCCAGGTTGTCCTGCGCTCGGTGGAATGGAGAGCGACCGCGATAGCTATAGATGTTGGCATAGGTACGGTCCGCACCGATCGCATATTGCACCTGGTTGAAGTCGACCGTATCAGCCCAAACCTCGAAGAAGACCCCACCCACACCGATGTTGCTGATGCTGGCCGGCTGGTAGGTGAACCACGTGAACGATGTGTCCGGTGACACCTCCGTATGCAGGTGGTATGGAGGCAGGGTGAAACTGTTCCCAGCAGCACAGACCAAGGCTCGGCCGGGCGCTTCGTTCAACAGGCTGTCAATGAACAACGCCGCCGCGTCCAGACCATCATGACTGCCATAGTAGTCGCCAAGGCTTGCGTTCACGACGACCGGACGGCCCAACGCAGCAGCTTCGTCGAAGATGTACTTGACCGCATCGGCCACTGAAGCCCTCCAGTTCGGGCGACCGAAATCACTGCTCACCATGATGATGTCAGCCTTGGGTGCAACACCCGTGAATGCGCCTGTGGCCAGGCCGTTCCCAGCGGCGGTGCCGACCACCGTGGTACCGTGCCCGTACCATTGGGGCTGATCCACTGCAGGACAGTTACCCGCGTTGATTGCGGCGCTGTCCCATGCCTGGCCGTATCCATAGGGCTGGGGTGTAAGTTGGTTGTCGAAGGGGAAGTTCTGGTCCCAATAATGAAGCACACGGGTGTTGCCCAAACTGTCGTTGAAGTCAGGGTGCCCCAGGTCCATACCGCTATCGATGATGCCGATGATGGTTCCCTCTCCCATGTAGCCCAATGGGAGCGGTGCCCGGCCCTGCTGCACATCCACCACACGGGTCTTTACGCGCATGCTATCGTTCAGCGTTCGGCCCTTTGAAAGCGTGAACTCGAACATGTCGATGGCATCGCTTGAGGCCAAGGCCTCGATCTCCAACACGGGTACTGATGCGCTCACCAGGCCGTTCATGATCAGCTTCACCCGACCACCGTGGGCCGCTACGGCTGCGGCCACACTGCGTTCTTCGCCTCGAATGAACAGATCCACCTCCTCCGTGGCGGCATGGGGGCGCTTCAGGAAAGCCTGCAGTTGAAGGTTCAACTTCGTGGGCTTCTGGGCGTTCACCGGGAGAACGGCACCGCAGAGCAGAGCGAGGACAAGGAGCTTACGCATTGTACAAAATTAGGCGCGGTCCGTGCCCGACATGGCCGCAAATCCGGGCATATCGGAAAGGAAATGAACAGCCCCTGTGGAATGTTCGATCCGACAGCAATAGTGCTGTAGCCCGTTGGTAATGAACAGGAAGGCGACGCGGAACACGATGTTATAGCGGCTGGCCTGTTCAAAGACCGCCTGATCCAACTTCACGCCAGGTGCCTTGCACTCCACCAAGGCCAAGGGGGCGCCATCGGCACCGTGCACCACCAGGTCGGCGCGCTTGGAAAGGCCGTGCAGGGTCAACTGACGCTCCACAGCGATCAACGAGGCCGGGCAGTGCAGGTCGTTCACGAGGAACTGCAGGAAGTGCTGACGCACCCATTCCTCGGGGGTCAGGGCCACCCACTTTCGACGAACGGGATCGAACACCGTGTCGCCCTCGGGGGTCTGCTTAGTTTTGACACCGTGGTCCGGCAGGTTCAATCGCTGCATCACGGACAAAGCAACAACGAACGTGCGCACCAAAGAGGACATCGTGAACAACTGGCTGCCCCGGTACACCGGCGTGACCCTCCCCGACTTCAAGCCGTATGTGCTGCTCACCAACTTCGGGAACTACCTGGAGATCTTCGCGGAGCAGACCGGCGCCGTGATCCATGGGCGCGACAAGGCCATGCCGGTGGCCATCGCAGAGGACATGGTGATGATCAATTTCAGCATGGGCAGTGCCAACGCGGCCACCATCATGGACCTGCTGAGCGCCATTGACCCCAAGGCTGTGTTGTTCCTAGGAAAGTGCGGTGGGCTGAAGAGAAAGAACGAGATCGGCGATCTGATCCTGCCCATCGCTGCCATCCGTGGCGAGGGAACGAGCAATGACTACTTCCCACCGGAGGTGCCCGCGCTGCCGTCCTTCATGATCCACCGCGCCGTTTCGGGCGTTATCCGCGACATGGACCTGGACTACTGGAGCGGCACGGTCTACACCACCAACCGCAGGGTCTGGGAACACGACGAGGCGTTCAAGGAGAAGCTGCGCACATTACGGGCCATGGCGATCGACATGGAAACGGCCACCGTGTTCATGACCGGTTTCTTCAACGGCATTCCCACCGGCGCCTTGTTGTTGGTGAGCGACCAGCCCATGGTGCCTTGGGGGGTGAAGACCAGCGCCAGCGACCAGAAGGTCACCAGTGGCTTCGCGCACACCCATGTGAAAGTGGGCATCGCCTCCCTTCGCGACATCATCAACGAAGGGCGATCGGTGAAGCACTTGCGCTTCGAATGAGCACCACCGAGGATTTCAAGAAGATCGTCAAGGACGTCCGCGCGAAGTCCTTCAAGCCTGTGTACCTGTTGCATGGGGAAGAAGCCTTCTTCATCGACCGTGTGGCCGAGGAGATCGAGCGCAATGCGCTCGAGGAGCACGAACGTGACTTCAACCTCACGGTGCTGTACGGCAAGGACAGTGATCCCGATCAGGTGAAGGACGCCTGCCTGCGGGTCCCGATGATGGCCGAGCGGCAGGTGGTGATCCTTCGGGAGGCACAGGCCTGGCGTATCGATGCGTTCGA
>JADZGG010000456.1 GCA_020854015.1 Flavobacteriales bacterium | reverse complement strand
GGGCAGCTGCTCGGTGATGAACGAACGCGTGAGCTCCAGCACATTGTTGGTGCTGTTCACATGGTCCTGCTTCGGCTTGTGGCCCACGAAGTCCTTCTGCCAATACTCGGTGTTCGCGTTGTCATCGATCACAAAGACGGTATAGCCGCCCAGCGTGAAGACCACGAGGCAGGCCTTGTTGGGCTTGCTGCTCCCGAGCCCACGGCATAGCTGCATGCCGATGTTGCCGTCCGCCACGCGGCTTTCGATGAACACTTCCTTGTCGTCGAACTTGTACATGCCGATGGCCTGGTAGGGCGCGCCATCCAGTTCCACGCCGCTGAAGCGGGCCACGAAGAGGTCTCCGGCCTTGATGGTGTGGTGGCGCGACACGTCCAGCAGGTGCTTGGCGATCGCGCGGGAGCAACCCACGAGGTCCTTGCCCGCCTCGATGTCCGCGCAGAGCCCATGCAGCACGTTGTACTCCAGGCTCACGGGATGTGTGAACTCCGAGGTCTCGGCCATGCTGGCGAAAGGCTTCAGGAAGAGCTTGCGCAAGAAGTCCTGCTCTTCGTCGCCCTTCAGCACCGCCGTGTAATCGCTGAACACGCTTTCCGTGCCTTCCGGACCCACGCGGTGGAGCGCGAACTCCTCCACCACCGCCGCCTTGCCGTTCACCATCCTATGACTGTCATTGAACGCCCGCGATGGGGCTTGTTAGCGGCGGCGAAAGTACCGTGAACGAGACGACGTCTACATCCCGTGCCGGAACGCATGCTCCTGCACCTTCACCACGTGCAACACGAAGGGGAAGAGCGCATCCATCGTTTCCTGTGCCCCACGTGTGGAACCGGGGAGGGTGATCACCAGCGTGCGGCCGATCATGCCAGCGATCCCGCGGGACATGATGGCGAGCGGCATGCGCTCCTGGCCGTAGCTGCGGGCGGCCTCCATGATGCCGGGCACCTCGCGGTCCAGGATCGGGGCGATGGCCTCGGGGGTACGGTCACGCGGTGAAAGGCCCGTACCTCCTGTGGTGAGGATGAGGTCGAGACCTTCGGCGGCCCAGGTCTTCACGATGGTCGCGATCTCCTCCGGTTCGTCCGGGCACACGGCATGGAAGTCGACGGTCACGCCCAACTTCTTCAGCCGCTCCATGATGGCGGCGCCTGCCTTGTCCTCCTTCTTGCCGTTGGCCACGCCGTCGCTGATCACGAGTACGCCGGCGCGCGGGGCCTTATCGAACGCATCCTTCCAATCGCTCTTGCCGCCCTTCTTCTCCACCAGCCGGATGCGGTCGATGGTGATGCCCTTGTCAATGGGCTTCAGCATATCGTAGATCGTGAGCGCGGCGACACTGGCACCGTGCATGGCCTCAACTTCGACACCGGTGCGGTAGATGGTGCGGACCTTCACCTTCACCACGATGGCCATGTCCTGCACCTCGAAGGTGACCTCGGCGTGTTCGATCGGCAACGGGTGGCAATCGGGGATCATGTCCGCCGTGCGCTTGATGCCGAAGAGGCCGGCGATGCGTGCGGCCTCCAAGACATCGCCCTTGGGCACGCGCTTCTCCTTCACGGCCGCGATGGTATCGGCCAAGCTGACGGACACCATGGCCTCGGCCGTGGCCTCGCGGAGGGTGGTGGGCTTGTGGGTGACGTCGATCATCTGTTGGGGCGGGCGATTTCCCGCCCTTACGAATTGGTTTTCCAGACGTGCCCACCCTCCGCGAAGATCTCCTTCCCGAAGATCGGCAGGCGCTTCTTCACTTCATCGGTGACGTAGGCGACGGCCTCACGGGCCTGCTGGCGGTGCGTAGCGCTCGCGAACACGAAGAAGCACAGCTCGCCCGCCTTGATCACTCCGAGGCTGTGGTGCACATGCAGGCAGGTCATCTGCGGCCAACGCGCGAAGGCCTCTTCGCGGATCGCCGTCATCTGCTCGTTGGCCATGTCGGCGTATGCGGTGTATTCAATGGCCTCCACACTTCGACCACCGATCATGTCCGCTCGAACCTGGCCGAGGAAGATCTCGTGCGCACCGATATCGTGGCGCGTGGCGTGCTTGGCGATGCTGTCCGAAATGAAGGATGGCGCAATGGCACCTTCCACGAAGATGTCGCGCTTGCGATGTGCGTTCACCTCGCTCATCCGCCAGCGAAGGGTGGCAGCACGGCGATCTCTTCCGTACCGGTGAACGGCATATCCTGCTGCACCACGCGACGGTCCACGGCGATGGCGTAGCTCATGGTCGCGAGGCCCTCAACGCGTTCCACCAACCGGGTGCGCAGCTGGTCCAGGGAGGATGCGTCGACCTGGATGCGATCAGCACCGGCCTTCTCTGCGATCATCCCGAACAGGAGCACTTGCATGGCGTTCCGCGCGCAGCGGTAAGTCAAAGATCGTCAGGACCGTTGACGTTCCGGAAGAGATCCGTGGGCCAACCATCCTGACCGGGCACGATGTCGAGGTAGCTGGTACGCACGGCGGCGAGCGCTTCGGTCATCCGGAGCACTCCCTTTGATAGCAGTTCGGTGAAGGCTTCGGCACAACGCCTGTTGTACCCGGCCACCAAAGGTTCCACGAAGTCCTCATGCCGGGGAACAAGCGCATCACCGTCCAGGGGGAAGTGGAACTTGATCTTCTCCAGCAGCATCGCGTTCACCTCAGGCACATCGCAGGCAAGCACGAGCAAGTGATCGTACTTCGCATGACCCATTGCCGTGACGATGCCTCCGAGCGGACCCAGTCCTTCGAGCTCATCGGGAATGATCTCGTCGTGGAAGCGGCGGTACTTGCGGGGGTCGCCGATCACGATCAGCTCCTTCACCTGGGGCTTCAGCACATCGATGGCGTGCTGGATCATGGGCTTACCGTCCACGTCCACCATGGCCT
>JADZGG010000455.1 GCA_020854015.1 Flavobacteriales bacterium | reverse complement strand
TACGGGTAGGCCGTGTGTGCGGCCTCGATCACGGAAGCGTTGGCGAGGCACCAGGTCCTCACGGCTTCCAAATCGCCAGCGTGAACGGCTTGCACCAGCGGATGCACCAAGGGCTTCGCGCCCACCAACCGTTGTAGCACCCAGCGTCCCCGGTCGGCCTCGCGTTCCAGAGCGGCTCCGTCGTGTACCTGGCCCTTCAGGCTCAAGGCCCGCCAGAGGTATTGCCCGGTGAAGGCCGCCACGTAGCTCGCTCTTCCCCCGTAGCCAAGGCCGTACCGTTCCGCCTGCGGCAGGTGCCCCACCTCATGCGCCAGGTGGCTGAACCATCGCCACGTGCTTTCTGCGCTGCCATCGCCGCGCGCGCCAGCTCCCGCAGGGCTGAACCAGTTGCGGTTGAAGTAGATGGTGCGCCCCACGGTGATGGCGCCACCGCCTTTGCCCGGGTGGTACCACGGAGCGCGGAGCCAATTGCGGGCCGCCGGACGGATACGACAGGCTTCGAGCAGGGAAGGGTCCACGCGGGTCACACGCTCAAGGGCGATCAGGAGCGCTGGCTGAAGCTTCCCCTCAGCATCGATGAGCCGGGATAGGGCAGGGGTGCTCACCCGGAAAGCCTCAGAACTGCAGGTCGTTCGTAGAGAAGAAGAAGACCACCACGCGCTCCACCATCACGCCGAAGATGGTCAGCATGATCATCAAGCCCACTTCGGCCACCGGACCATAGATGCTCATTTCCTTCTGCTTCTCCCGCCACTGATCGGTGGTCATGCCGCGGCGCACCATGCCTCCGGGTCGGTCGCGTTCGTCCAGCGGGCAGCTGTCCCAGAAGCCGAGCACCACTTCCTGTTCCTTCAGCGCCATGCGGGCCTGTTGGGTGGCCAACGCCGCCGCCGGGTGCAGGATCGGTGCCATGGCACCATGGCCCGGAGCGCGCTCCACCACACTGGAAACAGGTGGGCTGAAGGTGGTGGAGATCAGGGTTTCCGCGCTTTGCGACATGCGGTCAGGGGCGATGCAGGGGAGTGGTGCCTCGCATGAGGCTGGTCGGCTTTAGAGGGGCAAAGGTCATGGATCCGCTGTTCGGTGCGCAAGTGCCGGCACAACGTTCGTCCACAATAACCAGACGTTGATCGTTGATACACGGTTGTTTCCGTCTCATCATGAAAGTGTCACAACAGCTTGTGACCCGACCTTCACAACGGCATGGTGAACCAGTAGATGGCGATGCGCTCGATGAGGATGGCCATCAGGGTCAGGATGAGCATCATGCCCATTTCGAACATGGGTGAATCCAAGCGGCTGGGCAGGTGTTGTCTGCTGGCCTTGGGAAGGTCCGTCCCTTTCGGTCGGTGCTCGGCTCCGTCGGCTCGTTGCGGAATGTTATCCCAGAACCCCATCAGCACTTCCCGCCGGGCTGCGGCCGTGGGCATGAGCGCCTGGGCCTGAACGGTGGCCGGATGAACGATCGTCGTGGGTTCGTCCGGATCCAACGAACCACCTCGTGAAGCCCCGCCCCGCTTCGGTGGGTGCTCCGTAGCGGTCTGCGCAGGTGCAGGGGGGAGGGTGATGATGCGCTGCTGACCGGGCACGTTCGATCGGGATGGCCGATCAAAGTAGTCGATCCGGACGAACTCCAAATGCCCGCTCCGATGGAACGGCTCCAGCGCCGACCTACCGGGTGAAGGTGGTGGTGTAGCTGTTCCGGTTCCCCCGGTCGTCGTTCACGTCCAGCTTGAAGGTGTGTTTGCCGGGTGTGTTGCTCCGGTCATCGAAGGTGTGGCGCAGCGTCTTGGACTTCGGTTCGAACTCCAGCAGGATCCACTCGCCATCCAGGGTGCCCGACCATTGGTCCAGTCCGCTCAGGTCGTCCGCCACCTTGAGGCTGAAGGTGTTGCGGCCCTTCATGTCGGCCTTCAGGTCCAGGGGCGTGATCTTGGGGGCGATGGTGTCCAGCATCACCGTGTACGCCCCGAAGCTCTTCACTTTGCCCGTGACCCAGCCGTTGGCATAGTGGCCGCCCTGGGCAGAGATCGCCCCGTTGTCCGCCACCTTCACCAACAGCATCTTGTCGGCGCGGGCGGGCGGCATTTTCACCTCCACGGCCAGTTCCCCAGCGATGTGCAGCGGCACCAGTGGGTCGTGCACAATGTGGAGCGGTGTCAGCGCCTTGGCCGGTGCAGGTCGCGTGGTGTAGGTGATGCGTTCATACTGGTACAAGGCGTTGGGCCCCAGGTTGAACCGAAGGCCGGGGCGTTGCAGGGTGTTCTCGTTCTTGTAGCTGAAGAGCTCCCCTTGTTCGGTCGGTACGGACCAGGCGGCCGCCTCGGTGGCACTGGCCCCGACAAGGGTGAAGCGCAGCACGCTCACGTTCCCATTGGCATCCGTTACCCGGAAGCGGACCGCGCGTTGTTCCCCGGTCGCCAGGACGATCCGCCCTTGTGCCGGTTCAGGGCCGTAGACCGCCAGCTTGTTGTTGGGCAGCCGGTAGCAGCGGTTGTAGTTCAGGTCGTTCCGCTTGAACAGGTCGTATTCCATGTAGGCGTTGCAGAAGCGCTGCAGCCCGAAGTCGATCTCGTCCAGATGGCAGCTGAAGGTGGGCACGCCGTCCACCCACAGCTCAATGGACCGTATGCCGCAGCTGTTGCCGCTGTTGTCGTACTTGTCAATGGCGTTGAGGCTCAAAGCAATGGCCCCCAAGGCCTTGGCTTCGGTGCCCCCCTTCAACGTGTAAGTGGAGTCCAGCTTCTGCAAGGCGAGCCCTTTAGCATTCGCGGGGTAGGGGGCAACGCGGGCGCTGGCTTCCAACGGTTCGATGCGCAGGCCAAGCAGCTGGGGCGGTGTGGTGTCCGGCAGGTCGATGCCATAAGCCTCAGGGTCAAGTGCATGCTGGTCGCTGGTGCGGCGGATCTCGAAGTGCAGGTGGGGGGCCGTGCTGCCTCCGGTGTTCCCGCTCAGGGCGATCACCTCACCGGCCTTTACCGGCAACGCTCCGGCCTCGGGCGTAATGTCGATGCTGTAGTTGCGGGCCTTGTACTGGGCATCGAGCGTGGCCTTCGCCAAGGCACCCTTCAGCTCCTTCAGGTGGCCGTAGACCGTGGTGGTGCCGTTCGGATGGTCGATGTACACGGCCTTGCCATAGCCCCACGGGCTGATCTTGATCCGCGAGACCCAGCCATCACCGACCGCCTTCACGTTCAGTCCTTCACGCCCCGAGGTCTTGAAGTCAAGGCCGGAGTGGAAGTGGTCGCTGCGCAGCTCCATGAAGTTGCCTGACAGCTCCAAGGGGATGTCCAAGGGAGGTCGAAAACCGGTGCGTGGGCTCTGAGCAAGACTGGAGGCAGTCAAGCATAACCCACAGAAGATCATTGAATTATACTTCGTTTATCCAAGTACGGATGAAAGGACCGATCTCGATCCCATGGAGCGCCTCGTCATGGTCGGCAAGCTATTCGTGGGGGTGGTCGGTCGGGCGCAGGGGAACCGGGTCCGATCAACAGCTTGGCGTTCAAACAAATTGTGTGCTGGCTTGGGAGGTGCGGTTATCTTTGGTGCGGACCATGAACTGGTTCTTTCGAACAAGCAATGAGCGACCTGGCCAGCCGTATCCGTGCCGTACACCTTCACGTGTCCCGCCTCGTAGCGGACCGGGAGGTGGCGAAGCGCAGGGTAGGTGCGCTGGAACATGAGCTCCGCGAGCACCATCGCAATGCCGAGGTGCTCCAAGCCCGGGTCGCAGCGCTTGAACGGGAGAACGAGGTCCTACGGGTGACCCGCCCAGCATCCCAACAACGTGCTGAGGGTCAGCCGGAAGCAAAGCAACGGATCGATGAGTTGGTGAACGAGATCGATCGCTGTCTGGCGTTACTGAACACCTGATAAGCGACACACCGAACATGGACGAACTATCCATCCGTATAGAGATCGCCGGGCGCGCATATCCCCTCACCATCCACAAGGAGGAGGAGGTGAACATCCGCAAGGCGGTGCAGGAGATCAACGACAGCATCACCCGCTTGAAGCAGCACTATCCGCTGACCGACAAGCAGGACCTGTTGGCCATGGCGGCCTTGGAGGTGACCACGCGAGCCCTGAACAGCGTGCCCCCTCAACAGCATTCCGAAGCCCTTGCCGAACTGGCCGAGGTGGAACGACTGCTGGAAGGCCTCCGCTCCTGATCTCCATACGCTAGCTTCCGCCCGCAGGCCCCATGGTCCCTAAAACATAGTGGACGAATGGACCTTACTAGCATTCTGATCGGTATCCTGGCAGGCGTGGCCGCTGGGGGAGGTTTGGTGTACGTGTTGCTCAACGGCGTCATGAAGAAGCGGACCGATTCGCTTTTGAAAGAGGCTGAACTGGAGGCGGAGAACATCAAGAAGGAGAAGATCATCCAAGCCAAGGAGAAGTTCCTGCAGTTGAAGGAGGAGCACGAGAAGGATGTCCGCAACCGCGAAAAGCAGGTGCAGCAGGGGCAGGACAAGATCAAGCAGCGCGAGCAGCAGATCAGCCGCCAGCAGCAGGAGCTGGCCAACAAGGAGAAGCAGGTGGAGAACCTGACCCACGACCTGGAGCAGAAGCTCGGCGGCATTGAACGTCGCAAGGAGGAAGTGGAGAAGATGCACCAGAAACAGGTGAGCATTCTGGAGAAGGCCGCCAACCTGAACGCGGACGATGCCAAGAAGCAGCTGATGGACAGCTTGCGCGACGAGGCCCGCACCGCCGCCATGTCACACATCAAGGAGGTGACCGAGGAAGCCAAGCTGACCGCCAACAAGGAGGCCAAGCGCATCGTGATCCAGACCATCCAGCGGGTGGCCACGGAGCATGCCATCGAGAACAGCGTCAGCGTGTTCCACATCGACAACGATGATGTGAAGGGGCGTGTGATCGGCCGTGAGGGTCGCAACATCCGCACCCTGGAAGAGCTGACCGGTGTGGAGATCATCGTGGACGACACGCCCGGTGCCATCATCCTGAGCTGCTTCGACCCGGTTCGGCGTGAAATGGCCCGCCTGGCCCTGCACCAGTTGGTGAAGGACGGTCGCATCCACCCCGGCCGCATCGAGGAGATCGTGGCCAAGACCAAACGTCACCTCGACGAG
>JADZGG010000454.1 GCA_020854015.1 Flavobacteriales bacterium | reverse complement strand
TTCACCTTCGCCGTCACCCACTCATGGTGGTGGTTGTACACGCCCGTGTTCTCCGAGGTACTGCCCGGTTTGGTACGCTCATCGCCGCCCACGTAGCGCAGTTCGGCGGTCAGCTGTTCACCGGCGTTGGGGTGCTGCTTGCGGTTCAGTGAATTGCGTTCCACCATCACCCCGGCCGTCCCGAAATAGAACTCGGTGATGTCCGCTGTATCGATCGGGCTGAAGTTCAATGTCTGATAGTAACTGTCCTTGGTCTGCGCGTACTTGCCGTCCACCCGCAGCAGGCCCTTGTTGCCCAAGGCCATGCCTGTGTTCAGGCCGCCCCAGGTGTCACGCATCACCACGTAGCCGGGGCGTACTTCTTCGAAGAAGGTGGAGAAGCTGCTGAAATAGTCCGTGCGTTGGAGCGTGAAGGCGGGTTCGAGGTAGATGGGTCTGCGCGTGCTGAGGTCGCTGCGCACCTTCAACTGCCCGGCCGTGTAGAACTTGCCGAAGTAGGAGAGCGCTTCGATGCGGCTGCTGGTGCGGCCGAAGAGGTTGTAGCGTAGGCCCACCATGCCCGTATTGATGGGGCGCGAGCTGAACATGCCACCGAAGCGCACGTGCAGTTTCTTCTCGCGTTTCACGAGCAGTTCCAGGTCGTAGTTGCCGCGTTCTTTCCGGAAAGTGGCCTTGGGATGCAGACCGCTCACGGCATGGTCGGCGTACAGGCGGAAATAGCGCGGCTTCAGCGTCTTCGCGTCGATCGGCTCTTCGCGCTTGTTCAGCAGGTGCTCGGCGAACACCGTCTGGCTGCGGTTGAGGCCTTCCACACGGATGTCACCGAACACGGTGGGTGGCATCTTCGAACGGAAGCTCTTGCGACGGGCCTCCAGTTCCGCACGAGGCACCCGGCGTGAAATGGCGGCCTTGATCTCCGGCATGCGCTCCATGGCTGCGTTATAGCCGTCCAGGATGGGTTGCTGCGCGTCGCTGAAGTCGAAGAGCGTGGTGGCCGTTTTAGGTTCCACGATGATGCCGTTCTCGCAGATCACCGAGTAGTTCGTCTTCTCTTGCAACATGGCCTTCAACTGGCTCATCAGGTCATCCTCGCTGGGCGGCGGGGCATTGTAGGCCACGTTGCTGCCGATGATGATGTCCGGCAGGAACTCGCCGTACATCACATCGCTGGGGAAGTTGTTGTACAGGCCCCCGTCCATCATCAGGTGCCCCTCAATGCGGATGGGCTTGAAGTAGAAGGGGTAGCTCATGCTGGCGCGCACCGCCTGGGCCAGGTCGCCGCGGTCGAACATCACAGGACGTTGGGCTGTAATGTCGCTTGCCACACAACGGTAGGGCACGAACAGGCTGTCCATGTCACTGCCGCTCACTGCGCTGGCCCCGGCGAACATCTGCAGCTGCTCGTAGTCGATGAGCACGGGACTGCGCAGGTTGGTGGGCAACGACGCCTGTAGGCTGGTGTCGAGGTCGAACTTCAGGTTGATGAGCGAGGCATCGGGGATGTCCTGCTTGAAGTAGAAGATGTACTCGTCCTCCAGTCCGCCGTCGGCCATGAGCCGGAAGCGTTCGGTGTTGAAGAGGGAGTCCATCTCCCAGGGCGAGAAACCGGCAGCGTACATGGCGCCCACGAGCGCGCCCATGCTGCTGCCCGCGATGTAGTCGATGGGGATGTCGTTCTCCTCCAGGGCCTTCATCACCCCGATGTGGGTGAGGCCCACGGCGCCGCCGCCGCTGAGCACCAGGCCCACTTGTTGGGCACTGGAGCCCAGCGCTACGAGCAGGCCGATGAGGAGGACACCAAGGCGCATCGCAGGCTGGACCGGAACGGTCGCAAAGGTAGCCGGGCAGGAGTGGCGGCTACACCGCCCATCCCTCCAGCAGACCGCTGAAGTAGGCTGGGGCCTTCAACAGGCGACTGCCGTACCAGCTGAACAGCTCGCCGTCCACCAGCTTCACTGGTGTTCCCGGGCAGATCATGTTCAGCTCCAGGATGTGCTTTTCCTTGAACGGGTAGGGCTCGGAGGAGAGCAGGATGAGGTCCGGGTCCGACTCGGCCAGTTCTTGCGGTGTGACCTCCGGGTAGCGCGCATCGCCCTCGTCGAACACGTTCTGCAGGCCGCAACGCTTCAGCATGTCGTTCACGAAGGTGCCGTGACCGGCCACCATGAAGGGCTCGCGCCAGATCAGGTAGGCCACGGTGAGCGGTGGGTCGATGTAGTGCTGCTTGGTGAACGCGTCCTGAATGCCCTTGCAGAGCGCTTCCGTCTTTTCCTGTGTGCCGGTGAGCGTGCCAATCTGCCGGATCATGTCCAAGGCACTGTCCAGATCGCGCACGTCGCTCATCCACACGGGGAACTCCTTCTCCAGCGCTTGGATGTCCTTCCGCTCGTTCTCCTCCTTGTTGCCGATGATCAGGTCCGGCTTTAGCGCGCGGACCTTGTCCATGTCGATCTTCTTGGTGCCGCCCACGCGGTGTTTGGTCTTGAACCAGGTCTCCGGGTGCACGCAGAACTTGGTGATGCCGACCACGCGTTCGCCCAGGCTCAGGTCGTAGAGCAGTTCGGTCTGCGAGGGGACGAGGGAGATGATGCGCTGGGGGGCGGCAGGCACGTTGACCTTGCGGTGCATTTGATCGGTGTGGGGGCGCATG
>JADZGG010000453.1 GCA_020854015.1 Flavobacteriales bacterium | reverse complement strand
TCCACCGTTGAAGAATGGAAGGCTGGAGCGAACAGGACAATAAGCTCGTACGCACCGTCAGGTTCAAGGACTTCAGTGAGGCATTCGCATTCATGACGAGGGTGGCCTTGGTGGCCGAACGAATGGGCCATCATCCCGAATGGAGCAACGTCTACAGCAAGGTGCACATTGCTTTGTCCACGCATGAAGCCGGAGATCGGGTCACGGAGAAGGATCTGGAACTTGCATCGGCCATCAACGCTTTGGTCGAAGGTTGAAAGAAGAAACCCCGCTCCTCAATGGAACGGGGTTTCCTGAATTGGGATCATTGCTCACTTGAGCACAGCAGCACCATCTGCTTTGGGAGCGTTCGGGTCTGGGGTCACATCCGCCTTGATGCGAAGGATGGTCTGATTGGGTTCGGTGTTGGCCGTCACCGTAACGGTCTTCTGTTGAGAACCGCTCTGTCCGTTGGGCTTGTACACCACTTTGATCTCGCCGCTGGAGCCTGGAGCAATGGGCGCTTTGGGATATTCCGGAACGGTACAGCCACAACTGCCTACAGCGTTCTCAATGATGAGCGGCGCGGTGCCGGTATTGGTGAAGGCGAACTTGTATGTGT
The DNA here is from genome assembly GCA_020854015.1 of Flavobacteriales bacterium. Lineage (GTDB taxonomy): Bacteria > Bacteroidota > Bacteroidia > Flavobacteriales_F > PHOS-HE28 > PHOS-HE28. The sequence continues at coordinate 4,101 of JADZGG010000453.1, read as the reverse complement.
TCTCGCTGGTTGACAGCACCTTGCCGAAATCATGCTCGCTCTTAGCGAAGTTCACAGCGGTGCGCGCCTTGTCGCTCACGGGAGTGGCCCCTGCGGCCGGAGGGGTCAACGGGTCGTAGCTCTTCGCGGGTTCCGCGAAGGGATTGTTCGCAGCAGGTGCAACGGCGTTCGATGCCATGGCCGCTGTTGGCGCGCTGGTGCTGTGCTAGCTTACGATCTGGTAGCCGACCATGCCGGCGATAAGGACGAGCAGACCGATCTGGATGTTTTCCTTCATGGGAGGAACAGGTTGTGTGTTTGTTGGGAGGGCGAAAATACCAACTCGGACGTCCGTGGTCGCAGCGTTAACGATCGATCAACGTTCTGACATGCCCAAGCGTTGGAACGTATCGTCCTTAAGCACCTCCAACGCGCGCTGGAAGCTGCGGTCCACCGGATTCTCCGGATTGATCACCTGCCAATAAGCGGAGGTGTCCCAGAGATCCCGAGCGATCAGTGCCTTCAAGCGCAGGTCAACAAGAGGTTTGCTGCGTTCCAAACCGTGTGCATCCGGCTTCACGCCGTCCCGCTCTCCTTGGGCCACCAAGCCGTTCGTCACGCCAGCGTCCACCTTGAAATCCTTGCGGAATTGATCGGGGGTCTTGTAACGCTGCAACAGGCTCGCCCGGTTCTCGTCGGTATACGTAAGGGCATAGGTGTTCAAGGAGCCTTTCCGTACGATCTGTCCGAAGTAATCCGAACTGAGCGACGTATCAATGGGAACGAAGACATCAGGCATGATCCCACCACCACCATAGACCACCCGCTTGCGCATGGTGTAGTAGCGGGCAGTATCCTGCTGGTGGATGCTATCGGCACTGGTGAGCTCGCCCTTGCCGAGGCGTTCCGCCTTTTCACGTTGATAGGCTTCAACACCTTCCTCGTACGATTTCTGAATGCACCGACCCGACGGGGTGTAGTAGCGGCTCACTGTCAGGCGAACGGCGGATCCATCGGGTAGCATGACGGGGCGTTGCACAAGGCCTTTTCCGAAGGTGCGGCGACCCACGATCAGCCCTCGGTCCCAATCCTGGATGGCACCGCTCACGATCTCGCTGGCGCTGGCACTGCCTTCATCCACCATCAACACCAGCCGACCTTTCTCGAAGCGCCCTTCCGTAGTGGAGTAAGTGTCCTCGCGGGGCGTGGAACGGCCTTCCGTGTAGACCACGAGTTTCTTGTCTCCAAGGAACTCGTCGCTCATTTCGATCGCTGTGCGCAGGTAGCCACCACCGTTTCCCTGAAGGTCGAGGACGAGGTCCTGCATACCTTGTCGCTTCAGTTCGTCCAGCTTGTCGCGGAACTCTTTCATGGTAGTGGCGCTGAACCGGCTTACTTTGATGTATCCGACCGATGGCGTGGCCATGAAAGCGGCCTCGACACTGTAGATGGGGATCTTGTCGCGTGTGATGCTGAACTCGAGGAGGCCCGGCTCATTGCGACGCAGCACGTTCACCTCCACCTTGGTGCCCTTCTTGCCACGGAGACGCTTCATCACGTCGCTGTTCTTGAAGTTCACACCCGCTACCGTTTCACCGTCGATGCGAATGATCCGATCACCGGCCCGTATGCCCAGACGTTCACTCGGTCCCCCGGCGATCGCATCCACGACGTAGATGGTGTCACGAACGATGTTGAACTGGATGCCGACCCCTTCAAAGTTGCCTTTGAGCGGTTCGTTCACCTCATCGAGCTCTTCCTTGGGGATGTAGATGCTGTGCGGGTCAAGCTCCTCCAGGATACTGATGATGGCCTTGTCCACGAGCTCCTTGTCATTCACCGAATCCACGTACATGCGGTCGATGTGGTACAGCAACGCGTCCAGTTTGCTCACCGACACCGGGTCCTGGGCATTCGCTTGGATGCACGCGAGGAATAAGGCAGGGAGCAGCGCTTGGCGGAAATGAAGGGTCATGAACGAAGCTTAATGAATGTGAATGTAACGGACCAATGACCCCGCGGGTTCCGCGAGCGCCGTTAATGAACGTTAAGTGATCTATTGCCCGATGCGGATGCTGGACCCCTTCTTGAGCTCGCCCTTGCGGAACTTCTCGATACCGACGACCCGCCCGTTCTCGTAGTATTTCCACTTGCCGTGCTTCAGGCCTTTCTTATAGTGGCCAACAATGCCTTCACCGCGGAAAGCCCACACGCCATCGCGAAGCCCATCGCGGTACTGCCCTTTGACCGTGATCCGACCCTGTTCGTCGTACTCCGACCAGTCGCCATGCAGACCGTTCATTCCATACACGGCGAAGATCAACGGACGGCCGTCGGGGAAGTAGGCTCTGTAAACACCGCAGGGGCGGCCTTGTTTGTAGTCCAGTTGGACGGCCACTTTGCCTGGGTCGTTCGCGAAGTGGCCGATGCGCTTGAATTGCTGGGCCACCTGCAGGGGTTCATAGGATACCGCATAGGCCAGGGTGGTACCTGCATGGGGGATGTAGAGCGTGTCCGGTTGCGCCTCAAGGGATGTGGCGGTGGTCACGCCCAAAGCGATAAGAAGGATCTTCATTCGGATGCTCGGTCCCTGGATGAGGCCACGATGGTGAACCGGTGGCTGAGCACCTGACCCATGGCGTCCGTCAAAGTTAGGAGGTGCTGACCGTCCGGGGGTGAGATCGCCATCCGGTGATCAGTGATCGTGCGCCCCAAGTAAACCCCGTCCAGGTCCCAATCGATATGCGTGTGGCCTTGCCGATGTGCGACCTCCACAATGGCCTTACCGCGCGAACCATCCAGTTCCACGGGTATCAAGAGGCGCGCATTGGGTTCCGGATAGAGCACTTCCATTGCGCGCTGGTCCTCGGCGGCGCCGCCGGCATAAGGCGGAAGCGGGCGATAAGTAGGGTCGTGCAAGGCGAAGTAGTGCTCCATCGCGGGCGGCAGCACCGCCCAGGACGTTCGGTGTCCGTTCATACCCGGCCCTACGCGGTGGAGCTCGGGCTCATCGACCAGAATGGACAGGTGGTAAGGGCACACAGGCGTTCGTTTTCCTGGAATGGGGATGAACACCGTATCCACCACGGGGCAATCCGGTCCGGCCCGATGACCGCTCCAACGACAGACAGGCTCCTTGACGAGTTCATCGAAAGGTGCATCCAACGGCGGTGAAGAGGGCAAACGGCCGAACAGGTCGAACATCAATGGTGCGGCAGCGAGGGTGCCTGTGAGGCCGGGCCTTCCCTCGCCGTCGGCATTTCCTGTCCAGATCCCTACGCAGTAGCGGCCATTCACCCCTATTGACCAGGCATCCCGATGCCCCACACTGGTACCGGTCTTCCATGCCACACCTCGTTGGTCCGCGAACTGCTCCCATCCGGCCTCGGCGTCCGGACGCTTCACTTCACGTAAGGCCTTCAAGGTGAAGTGGATGGCCGCAGCACTGAGCGGAGGTGCTTCTTCGGTCGGGAGTGCGGTATCACCTCCGGTCAATGGCAGGACCATGAGGGGATGGATGTCACCTAGGCGATAGGTGGTGCCCGCCCTGCCGAAATTCATTTCGAGGCGCGCCATGCTGGCGTAGACCCCGCAAAGTTCCCACAAGGAGCTTTCAGCGCCGCCGATGATCAGCGATAGTCCATAGTGGTCCGCCGATCGTGCGATGGAAGAGAATCCCATGGACCTTAAGGTGAGCAGGGTCGGGGCGACCCCATGCTTGCGCAGCGCTCGAACAGCCGGAACGTTCAGTGATCGGGCCAGCGCTTCGGATGCAGGAACCGCTCCCGTGTATGCCTCGTCGTAGTTCTTGGGAGAGAAGCCGTCGAACTGAGTGGGTACATCGGCTACGAGCATCTCCGGAAGCAGTTCACCGTGTGTGAGCATGTCGGCATACAGGAACGGCTTGAGCAGGCTGCCGGTACTTCGTTGGGCGCGCACAATGTCCACTTGTCCCGCATGTTCCGGGCCTGCCGCCTGCAGGTTCCCCACATAGGCGAGCACGTGCCCTGTGGTAATGTCCACGATCAAGGCAGAAGCGTTGTGCACTTCGTTGGCGGCGAGTATAGGTGCGAAATGTTCCATTGACGCACGAGCGAGGTCCTGGAGATGCCCATCGATCGT
>JADZGG010000452.1 GCA_020854015.1 Flavobacteriales bacterium | reverse complement strand
CCCGGAGATGGTGAATTCCATGTGTCGTTTGGGATCTTGTGCCTGGAGGATGCCTGAAAGGGCCATTGCCCCGAGGATCAGGCTGTTACGGATGTTGAGCATGATGGGCCAAAAATAGAAGGGCGTTCAGGCCCGGTAGGGCCTTTAACAAACCTTGGGCCAGCGGTTACCAACACCCCGGGGTGCATGGAGGCAACTTTTCACTTCGCGCTCCGTCTCCTGTTCGCTTACCTTTGAATGACCAATCCTTGAAGTCCATGGTACGGAGCCTGCTCACCATCGTGTTCCTCAGCACTGCCTTCGCCGTCAGCGCACAGCATCCTGAGTTCACCCCGACCGATACCCCGGAAATGACCGCCAACGCCGCCAAGCATACGGAGCTGGTGGACCGTTCGGTGACACTGACCGCGGAACAGAAGACACAAGTGCAGGCCATGTACCTGCAGGTCGAACGCCAGATGAAGGCACTGGAACACCGCATGCAGGGCCAGCCGAAGCAGGATGTCGAAGCTGACATGCAGGGGCAGTACGCCATCATGGACCAGTACGTCGATCGCGAGCTGACCAAAACACTGACAGCGGATCAGTTGACGCGCTGGCACGAAGCCACCAAATAAGGTCATATTCCTTTCCGGACCGGAGGCCGCACGTGCGGCCTTCTGTCATTTCAAGCCTTGTCCACAGCCAGGGTCTTGAACTCGCTGGTGGTGTGGAAGGTGATCTCCGGGTTGTTCCGACGCTCCAGATCCAGCATGTACGCTGAAGGTGCGATGAACACCGGGTTTCCGTCCTTGTCCTGAACGATCTGCAACGCCTTGGTGCGGATGAACTGCTGGAGGACAGCATCATCGGTGCTGGTGAGCCAGCAGGCCTTGTGCGCTTGCATGGTCTGGAAGCTGCAGGCTGCTCCATACTCGTGTTCTAGCCTGTAGCGGATCACATCGAACTGGAGATCGCCCACGCAGCCCACGATCTTCTTGTTGCCAGGCTGTTGGGTGAAGAGCTGGGCCACGCCTTCATCTGTGAGCTGGCGGATGCCTTTCTCCAGCTGCTTGCTCCGCATAGGATCGTTGTTCACCAGCTCACGGAACAATTCAGGTGAGAACTCGGGAATGCCGCGGAAGTTGAAGTTCGCACCCTCGGTCATCGTATCACCGATCTTGAACTGGCCCGTATCGAACAGTCCGATCACATCCCCGGGCCAGGCTTCATCAACAATGGTCTTCGCGGCCGCCATGAACGTGGTGGGCGTGATAAAGCGCACGTCCTTGTCCAGCCGCACGTGGTGGTAATAGGTGTTCCGGGCGAAGCGTCCACTGCACACGCGGAGGAAGGCGATCCGGTCGCGGTGGTTGGGGTCCAGGTTCGCGTGGATCTTGAAGACGAAGCCGCTGAACTTGGGGTCGTCCGGGAGCACTTCGCCGTGATCGGTGGGGCGTGGGCCGGGGGGAGGAGCGATGCGAACGAAGGTGTCCAACACTTCCTTCACGCCAAAGTTGTTGAACGCGCTGCCGAAGAACACCGGTGCGGTGTGCCCGGACAGGTAGCGGCCCATGTCCAACTTTCCGTACACGCCATCGATCAGCTCCACATCATGGCGCAGCAGGGCCGCAGCATCCGTTCCCAACTGCTCGTCCAATCGGGGATCCGAGAGGTCGTCGATGTTCACGGTCGCTGCTTCCACCTTGGTCTTCAGCTCTTCGAAAAGTCGCAGGTCCTTGTCGTAGAGGTCGTATACGCCTTGGAAGGTGGCTCCGATGCCGATCGGCCAGCTGAGCGGTGTCACTTTGATGTTGAGTTCCTTCTCCACCTCATCCAGCAGGTCGAATGGATCTTGGCCTTCCAGATCGAGCTTGTTGATGAAGACCATCACCGGCGTGTTCCGCATGCGGCAGACCTCCATCAGCCGACGGGTCTGTTCCTCCACACCCTTCACACAGTCGATCACCAACACGACGCTGTCCACAGCGGTCAGCGTGCGGTAGGTGTCTTCCGCGAAGTCCTTGTGACCTGGCGTATCCAGTAGGTTGATGAGCTTCCCGTCATACTCGAAGGTCATCACGCTGGTGCTCACCGAAATGCCCCGCTGCCGCTCGATCTCCATGAAATCGCTGGTGGCACCCTTGCGGATCTTGTTGCTCTTCACCGCACCGGCCGTCTGGATGGCGCCGCCATACAACAGGAACTTCTCTGTCAGCGTGGTCTTGCCCGCATCAGGGTGACTGATGATGGCGAAGGTGTGCCGGCGAGTGATCTCTTCTTTCAGGCCCATGAGCGGTCGGAATGCACGCTGTTCAATTGAACGGGCGGCAAATGTACATGGCCAGAAGGTGGCTGGGATCCCTGCCTTCGCTACCATCAAGTACGCATTGGTTGAACCACCCGGTTTCGCATGGAAGGACTGGGCCTTACTTTGCGTCCCGCTCAACCCCAACACTATTCCATGAAGCGTTCCCTGATCGTCGCTGCCTTGTTCCCGGTACTGTGTATTCAGGCCCAGAACCCCGTGCAGTTGAAGTTGAACAATTGGGCCACCGGCCTCACTGAAGCCGTTGATCTGGCACATTGCGGGGATAGCCGTCTTTTCGTGGTGCAACAACCCGGCATCATCCGAGTTGTCACGGACAGTATGGTCGTTCTGCCCGCACCATTCCTGAACATCACATCCATTGTGAATGATGTCAACAACGAACAAGGCTTGTTGGGCCTGGCTTTCGATCCCGACTATGCGAACAACGGTTTCTTCTATGTGCACTACACCGGAGGAACGGGAAATGGCATCAGCACCGTTTCGCGCTTCACCGTTTCGGCGGATAGCAACGTGGCGGACGTGAACAGTGAAGTGATCCTGTATACCTGGCCACAACCCTTCTCCAATCACAACGGCGGTGATCTGGAATTTGGTCCGGACGGGCACCTATACATTGGCCTGGGTGACGGCGGTAGCGCTGGTGATCCCCAGGGCAATGCTCAAGACCCTACGGACCCCTTGGGTAATCTGCTCCGCATCCATCCTGAAGTGGATAGCACCTATTCCATTCCTTCGGATAACCCTTGGGCGAACGCCGGGGGGGATACGCTGCCGGAGATCTGGGCCAGCGGGCTTCGCAATCCGTTCCGGTTCGGCTTCGACCGGCTTACCGGTGACCTGTGGATCGGCGATGTGGGCCAGAATGCTTGGGAGGAGGTGGATCACTGGCCTGCAGGGTCCACCACCATGCCCAATTTCGGATGGCGCTGCTATGAAGGGAATGCCACCTACAACACCAGTGGCTGTCAGGGGGCGGCGAACTATGTGTTCCCCGTTACCGTTCACAGCAACGTGGCCAACGGCGGTACCTGGTGCTCCAGCATCGGTGGGCGGGTCTATCGAGGCACGGAATTCCCGCGTCTAGTGGGCCGCTACATCTACACGGATTATTGCGCTGGCGAGTTCTGGTCGTTAAGGCCCGATGGCCTTGGAGGATGGGTGGATGAGAATCTGCTCAGCTCCGGTGCGCAAGGGTATGCAGCCATTTGCGAAGGGTTCGATGGATCGCTCTATGCGTGCAACCAAGCCAACGGGCAGATCCGCAAGATCGTGGACAAGTGCCCCATGCCACCGCCTTCCGTGACGTCGGATGGCTTCGAACTGAGCAGTACGACCGCGCTTAGTTACCAGTGGTATTGGAACGGTGCTGCAGTGCCCGGCGCAACAGGGCAGACCTACGTGCCCGCCGATGCCGGTGATTACTATGTGATCGGGCAGTTCACCGGTGGCTGCTCACTCATCAGCGACACGCTGAACTTCATCGCCACTGGTCTGGCTCAACAGGCTGGAGGCCAGGTTCGTGTTTTCCCCCAACCAGCTAAGGACCAGGTGGTGCTTCAGCGCTCTACGGACAGCCAGGAAGCGGGTATCGTACGCTTGGTCGATGAATTGGGTCGTGAGGTGGTGAACACTCGCTGGTCCGCTGGTTCAACACAATTGGTCGTTAACGTGGAACACCTGCCGAACGGCACCTATGCTTTGGTCATCGAGAACGCTACAGGCATTGTGCTTCATCGCTCGCCGGTAATGGTCCTGCATTGATCATCCCACTTTTCCGGGAAGCCCCGCCAGAAATGGTGGGGCTTTTCATTTGCAGGTATATCGCGCTTGCTCGCGGGGCTCCAATTCACGTGATCCGTTCTTCATCGAGCAGGTTCGTCCGCGACATCTCATGAACTTTGGCCTTGAGTTTCTCAGTGGACGCTTTCGGGATGGACAATCACAAGCGCTTGTGATCTACGTGCGGGACTGTGCCTTTGCTCCGTAGCAACGGCGAACGAAGGGTCGAACGCTTGGTCTGATGGCAGTGCGAATCCTGATCCGAGTTAGTCGACGGTGTGCCACCACTCTTAACACCCCCTTGGCAGGAGAGTACCCGATCGCGTCTCCGACGTTGCCAGTTGTCACACTAGGAAAACTTGGATTCCCTTCCTGCGAAGGAGGGGCTGAGGGTGGTCCGAAGACGCAGATCGGTGCGCCACCACCCCTGACCCCTCCTTCGCAGGAGGGAACCATTGGGGTCTCCGCCTTTGCCAGTTGTCACCTTAAGAGTGTT
>JADZGG010000451.1 GCA_020854015.1 Flavobacteriales bacterium | reverse complement strand
GCGTTCCGCTTCGGAAAGCAGGTCCTGTGCGGCGATCGCGCTCAAGGGAACTTGATATCGGGGGCGTTCTCCGAACCGGGCGTCGACGTGAAGCCGGTCTTGGGTTGGAAGCCGAAGATGCCAGCGACCAGGTTGCCGGGGAAGGTGACGATGCGGCCGTTGTAGTTGGCCACGGCATCGTTGAAGAGGCTGCGCTCACGCGCGATGCGATTCTCCATGCCTTCATACTGGGTCTGGAAGTCGCGGAAGCTCTGCACGGCCTGCAAGGTGGGGTAGTTCTCCACGAGCAGGCGACCGATGGCTCCTCCCAAGTTGGCCTGCGCTTCTTCGAAAGCCTTGATCTTCTCAGGCGTGAGGTCATCGCCGGTCAGCTTGATGCTGATGGCCTTGCTGCGCGCCTCCACAACGTCCTTCAGGGTCTGGCTCTCGTAGTCGGCAGCGCCTTTCACGATCTCCACGAGGTTCTTGCTCTTGTCCGCACGGGCTTGATAAGCCACTTCGACCTGCGCCCATTGCTGGTTCACGGCAACCTCGGCCTTCTTCACCCCATTGAAGAGGCTGATGGCGTAAAGGACGACCAGACCGACGACGGCAAGAAGGATGATGGTACTGCGTTTCATGGAATGTCTGTGTTCAGGTTGACCGCACGAAGATGGTGACGGACGGCGCAAAGTTGCGCAGCCAGTTGCAGGTGGACGAGCCGCTTGGATGAGCGGTCGCGGACGTACAGGAAGGCCGTCTAGCGCCAGATGGCCGTGTGAAGAACACCGTCCACCCCCACCTGCCCGCGATACATGCCGCTGGAATTGAAATCAAGAACGAGGTTGCCTATGTGGTCCACGGCGATCAGCCCGCCCTCCCCGTCCAACGGAGGCAGTTTCTCGTGCACAACGATGCGCACAGCCTCGGCCAGGCTGAGACCCTTATAGCTCATGAGCGCGTGCACGTCATGGGCCACCACCGCCCGTATGAAGCTCTCGCCATGGCCCGTGCAGCTGATGGCGCAGGAGGCATCGTTCGCATAGGTGCCCGCGCCGATGATGGGGCTGTCGCCGATGCGCTGGTAGCGCTTGTTGGTCATGCCGCCCGTACTGGTGGCCGCAGCGAGGTGCCCGTTCACATCCAAGGCAACAGCGCCCACGGTACCGAACTTCTTACCGCCATCGCTGTGGTCCAGTTGGAAGGTCTCCGTGCCTTTCACCTTCATCCACTGGTCGTAACGGAACTGATCGAAAAAGTACTGATCGTCCTCCAAGGGCACGCGCTGCTGGTGGGCGAACTCGAAGGCTCCCATGCCGCTGATCAGCACATGGCCGCTGTTGTCCATCACCAGCCGGGCCAGGCCCACCGGGTTCTTCACGTTGTGCACACCGGCCACGGCACCCGCCCGCAGGTCCACACCGCTCATGATGCTGGCGTCCATCTCGTGCTGTCCATCGGCATTGAAAACCGCACCGCGACCAGCGTTGAACAGTGGGCAATCCTCCAAGGAACGCACCGCCGCTTCGACGGCATCCAACGCAGCACCTCCAGCGCTCAGCACAGCATGGCCCGCTTTCAATGCGTCCTCCAAGCCCTGCCGGTAGGCCTTCTCCCGCGTGGGGGGCATCTCCTCTTTGGGAATGGTACCGGCGCCACCGTGGATGGCCAATGCGAAGGTGCTCATGTCAGCGTGGTAGCGGGTTTTTCTCGGAGCGGTGAAAGTAGGGGACCGCGACTCCGACCACCGCGCCGATCAGGTAACCTGTCAACACATCCGTGGGGAAATGGCGACCGGCCTTCACGCGCAGAAAGCCCATGGCGGCCGGCAAGGTGGCCGCCCCGATCCAGGTGGCCGTCTTCAGCCCGGGTGAGGCATCGGACCGTTGCACCATGGCCGCGGTGCTGAAGGTGAGCGCCGCAGTGTTCGCCGTATGACCGCTCCAGAAACTCAAGTAGGCCTTGTCCTCCATGCGGAGGTGTTCGGGCACATCGGGGTTGTAGGCGTAAGGCCGGGGCCGACCCACCCATTCCTTCACGACGTTGGTGAGGCCGCTGGTAAGCAGCACCGTTTCCAAGCTGATGGCGGCGGGAAGCAATGGCTGTTGGCCATGTTGATTGACGAAGCCGAGCGCCAAAGAGCCCGCAGCGGTGAGCCCGAAGAGCACGTTGCTGGCGCTATGCGCACCGGGGTCCCATTGGGTCAATGCGATGCGGTCGATGGTAGGTACGCGTGACGCATCCGATGGAAGCGTATGATGGTGGTTGCCCATCGATCGTACCACCGCCGCACTGTGCAGCACCACCCCGAAGCTCACGAAGCCGATCTCCCGCCCGGTGTTCAGGCTGTGGAAGGTCTGCGCCTGAGCGCTCTGCCCGACCAGCAGGGCCAGAACGGCTGCGGCCCGCGCACCTGGATGGAGCGCGGGCCGCAGAAAGGGCATCAAATGACCGATCACTGCTTGATCAGAACGCCGACGGCTTCGAAATTCCAGCTGGTCTCAGGTTCGGTGATCTTCTCGATCTCCTCCTTGCTCTTTCCAGCGTCATGGGCGTAATGGCGCAGGGCCGCCACATCGGTCACTTCCTTGGTGGCCGTGCCTTGCATGATCGCCTCCTTGCCTTCCAGACCCTGGGTCGGCACGAAGAATCCATAGTCCTTGAAGCGCACCTTCATGGTGCCGCCGTCGGGCATTTTCACATCCATCCAGCATCCTTTCTTGGTGCAGCTGGTGATCACCTCGCAGCTCACCTTTCCGCTGAAGGTGGTCTCATCGCCTGCAGGCTGAATGAACTTCGCCAAGGGCACGGCACCCTCCGTGGAGATCACCTCGCCATAGCTGGAATAGCCTCGGGGAACCGGCTGCGTAAGGGTGGCTTGCTTCTCATCCTGGGCCAGTGCCGGGATCGCGGTGGCCAAGAGGAGGCCGAACGTAAGGGCGGTATGGAGTTTCATGGTTGTCTGTCGGATAGGTCAAAGATCGCCGGATCCCACGAGGTCACCAAGCCGTTAACAGTTCGTTCACGCTTTCCACCGTGAACCATGGAAAGTGGGTGGAACTGTCCGTTGGCTCAGCAGGTCAGACCCACCACCTTTACACCCATGGCCAAGCCGCGGATCACCATCGGACGACTGGAGCACATCGCGTTGCCCGGCCTCGGAGTGGAACGCGTTCAGGCCAAGGTGGATACCGGTGCCTTCCGCAGCGCACTGCACTACCAGAAGGTGCGCACGCGCACAGTGGATGGCAAGAAGCAACTGGTGGTCACCTTCCTCATGGCCCGCAAGCGCGTCACCATGGTGTTCAAGCGATTCCAGCGGGTCGGCGTGAAAAGCAGCAACGGGGAAACCAGCCGCCGCTGGCTCATCACCACCACCGTGCGGCTCAATGACCAGGCCGTCCGCACGCAGTTCACCCTCTTCGATCGCAGCGACATGAAGCACCAAGTGCTGCTGGGGCGCAAGTTCCTCCGGGGCCGCTTCGTGGTGGATGTGGCGCTGAAGAACGTGTTGGGGTGAGACCAACCGTTCCTAAGTCGGCTACCACCGCATGGCTCGAAGTGGCCAAGACGAGATACATTGGCCATTGAATAATCATACAGTGGTCGCAACGAAAAGGGCGCTTACCTGTAGCTAGGCTAAAGGCAGGATCATGTTCGGGTTCGGAAGGAGAAAAGCTACTGGGCCAACACTCGCCGCTAGCTGCGACGCCATGGTCGGGCATGAGTTAGTGGTCAATGGCCCCTCGCACTCTAGTCGATTTGTGGCCGTGTTCGAGGATGATGGCGAAACTGGTTACTTCTACGCGCTCGATCGAGCACTCGATCCCGAACCGGTCATTGACGCTCTTCACATTTACAATGTCGTTGATGTAAGTGACCGCAATGTCCCGAGTCACTTCCAATTAGTTTGGTCGGGCGATGGATTGAAGGTGGCCCTCTTCATCAATCGATATCCACATGCAGCGTTCGACTTCATTAAGAAACGTGGATACTGTAGAACTGGATTCCCACCTCCCCATGCCTCCTTTTCCTCTGAAGGACACGATTGGGACGACTCGGTGCTGAGCTTCTTCAAATAATGTCATTCGCACTTCGCAGGCCACAAAGCGGATGGGACGACGCCCCTTCCCAATGACCCTGCTCCCCTCCTTCAAGCCCCTCGCGCACGCCCAATGCCTTGCCTTGGTGAACGAACGCATCGTTGATCTGGAGGCGAGCATCCTCGATACCCAACGCTCTTCGCAAAGCGACACCAAGAGCAGCGCGGGCGACAAGCACGAGACGGGCAGGGCGATGGCCCAACTGGAGATCGAGAAACAGCAGGTGAGCCTGGGCAACCTGATCGCCATGCGAGATGTGTTGGCTCGTCTGGACCCGACCTT
>JADZGG010000450.1 GCA_020854015.1 Flavobacteriales bacterium | reverse complement strand
GCTTAGCGCTCGTAGAATTTGCTCCAGTCGATGAGCACGCCGCTCTGCCAAAGACCACCGACGGCTTTGAGGAGTTGCGCCAGTTCGTGGCCGTTTCCCGCGGAATCACCCAGAGAAGGGACAGCAGCTTGTTTTTTGCTGTCGCTGCTTTGTTGACGGGCAAGTGTGGTCGCTGTTGTGCGAGGCCCGACCTCGAGCATCACGCGATCGGCATCACTCCACGCGAATTTCACCGCTTGTGCGAAACGCACTGTGGCACGGAGGTGATCGCTCCAGTACTTGGAAGAGGTCGCTTCCTCGTCTTTCAGCCATTCGGCAGTCACCGTGCTGATGATCGGGATGCGTGGCGCGCTGAGCTTCACGCTCTCCACCACCTTCTTGTACGGCGCCACGATGGCCTCCATCATCGGGCTGTGGAAGGCGTGGCTGGTCACGAGCAGCTTGCAGGTGATGCCGTCCTTCTCCAACTCGGCTTGCAGTTTCGCGATCGCCTCGTGCGGACCGCTGGCTACGCAGAGCTGCGGACCGTTGTTCGCGGCGATGCTGCATCCGGCTGGCAACTTCTTCACCACATCCTCTTCCGCTGCTCGCACGCTGAGCATGCTGCCACCGGGAAGTTCCTGCATCATACGGCCGCGGTTGGCCACGAGCTTGACAGCGTCTTCCAACGTGAACACACCGGCCAGGCAGGCGGCAGCGAACTCACCGATGCTATGCCCCATCATCGCGTCCGGCGTGATGCCCCAATGCATCCACAGCTTGGCGAGGCTGTAGTGCATGGTGAACAACGAAGCCTGCGTGTAGATGGTCTGCTTGAGTTGTTCCGCAGCTTTCTCTTCTTCACCGGATTTCGGGAAGATGATATCGCGTAGTGAAGTGCCGAACTCAGTGCTGAAGAGTTCGCAGCACTGATCGAAGTGTTGCTTGAAGACGGGTTCGCTCTCGCAGAGATCCCGGCCCATGTTCACGTACTGCGAACCTTGTCCGGGGAACATGAACACCACACCGGGTGAGGCCTCATACAGCTCGCGTGTACCGAACGCTGCGGCGTCCTTGTTGGCGATGGCGTCCATCAACTCGCCATGACTTCCACCCACGATCAAGCGACGGTGCTTGAAGTGTCGACGTCCGACTTGCAGCGTGTAGGCCGCATCGGCCAGGGAAGACTTCGGATGCGTTTCGAGCCAGTTGCGGAGGTTGTCCGTCATGGCATCGAGGCTCGTCTTGCTTTTCGCGCTGAGCAGGAAGACCTGTTTGTTACGTGAAGCGCTCGAAGCCTTGGCCACAGGCGGCTCCGCAAGGATCACGTGCGCGTTCGTTCCGCCCACACCGAAAGAGGAGACCCCTGCGATGCGCGGTGTTCCGGTGCGCGGCCAGGCGATGTTCTCGTTCGCAACGCGGAACGGCGAGTTGGCGAAGTCGATCGCAGGATTCGGGTTCTCGAAGCCCACGTTCGAAGGGATCACTTCCTCCCGCAGGGCCAGCGCGGTCTTGATCACTCCCGCAGCTCCAGCGGCCGGGGTCAAGTGTCCGATATTGCTCTTGATCGAACCAATGACGCAATGATGGCCGTTGGTCTTGCCGCCGAAGGCGAGCGTCAGTGCCTCCACCTCGATCGGATCACCGAGCGGGGTAGCGGTGCCGTGCGTCTCCACGTAGGTGATCTCGTTCGGGCTCACACCGGCATCGGCCTGTGCCATGGCGATCACCTCCGCTTGGCCACGCACGCTGGGTGCGGTGAAGCTGGCTTTCTCGCTGCCGTCGTTGTTCAGCGCCGCGCCTTTGATGGTGGCGTAGATCTGGTCGTTGTCACGGACGGCATCTTCGAGACGTTTCAGTACGATGATGCCTGTACCATCGCTGAAGCTGGTGCCCTTACCGTTTGCGTCGAAGGTGCGCGTGCTGCCGTCGGGGCTGTACATGCCACCTTCGTTGTACACGATGCCGCTGTTGAAGGGAACGGTGAGCGCGATGCCACCGGCCAATGCCATGTCGCATTCCCCATCGCGCAGCGCCTTGAACGCTTGTGCGATCGCGACGAGTGAGGTGCTGCAAGCAGTATGGATGCTGAGCGCAGGACCGCGCAGGTCGAACTCGAATGCGAGACGCGTGGCGATGTAGTCCTTCTCGTTGGCGGTCATCACCGCGAAGTCGCCGACCTGCTCGATCAGCTCAGGATGACCGATGACATTGCGGGTGAAGTAGGTGTTGTTGCCCATGCCGGCATACACACCGATGAGCCCGGCGAACTGAGCCGGATCATACGCGGCATCCTCTAGGGCGGCCCAGGCCGTTTCCAGGAACACGCGTTGCTGCGGATCCATCAGCGCGGCCACCTTGGGGTTCACGCCGAAGAAGCCGTGGTCGAACTTGTCCGCATCGGCGATCACGCCGCGCGCCTTCACGTAGTCGGGATCGTTGCGCAGCTCAGCAGGCACGCTCGGGTCGATCTCCTCGGCGGTCCAGGTGCTTATGCTGTTCTTCTTGGCCAGCAGGTTCCGCCACAACTCCTCCACGTTCGCGGCACCGGGGAAACGGCCGCTCATGCCGATGATGGCGATATCCCGCTGGGGCGATACATGTTTTGCCCCGACGCGGGCCTTCGCCATCTCGGCAGGGGACGCGGCGCTCGCATCTCCCTCCAGGAACGCCGCGCACGCCCTGATCGTGGGATGCTGGTACAATTTCACGATCGGCAGTTTCAGGCCATGGCCTTCCAACTGGGCCACGCATTGGATGCTTAGCAAGGAGTTGCCGCCGAGGTCGAAGAAG
>JADZGG010000449.1 GCA_020854015.1 Flavobacteriales bacterium | reverse complement strand
CTCCTTGCGGGTCGTACTTGGCAATGAAGGTGAAGTTCACGTTCGCATCGAGGTCCAACGGGAATGAACCGGGACCGGGATCCATGTCCATCGATCCGGTGCACGAACCCACCACCACGATGTTGCCTAAGAGATCGAGCTCGATGCCTGCGATCCGGTTCCACTGCGGGGCAAGGCCTTGAAATAGCTTGGCCCAGACCAACTGCCCGTTGCTGGAATACTTGGCGAAGAACAGGTCAACGAACTGACCATGCAACTTTGAATCGGAAGCGCTCGGATCAAAGTCGATCGTGTCGTTGCAATTGCCTGCCACGTAGATGTTGCCCGCAGCATCCACGGTCATATCCGTACACAGGCTTTCACCCGGAAACGGATCGTTGATGCTCGCAGTACCACTTCCTTCCAATTGACCAGCCCAAACCAGGCTCTGTGCCTGGATGCCGCTCACAGCAGTTACCAGCAACAACGTTGAAACAGTGCGCAGGAAGGGTCGATGCATCGAACCGATCGTCATGTACTACTTGCCAATAGACGCAGAACATGTCCTGCACGATGCCTGACCCACGGACGAACAACCATTTCTTTGATCGGGCTCCAACTATGTTGGCGGGATGCAGGACTTCCCATGAACCCGATCATTCGCAACACCCTGGCGTCGTCATCGGAGCACTGATCTGCATGATCTTGAACGACTTGCTTTTGGGCCTCATGATGAAGATCCTCCCGCCACCGGAGGGCTTCGACCCGCAGGTCTTCTCGACATACCATCTCCTGCAGGCCGAACACTTGATGTCCCCGTTCATTGCCCACGCGGTTCCCTCGCTGATCGGTGGTCTGTTGGCCGCTCTGATCGCTGCCAATCGGAAAATGACCTTCGCGCTGGTGGTCGGTAGGCTGCACTTGCTCGGTGGTATGGCAGCCGCCTACATGGTACCAGCACCCACCTGGTTCGTTGTGCTGGACCTGGGTGTGGCCTATCTGCCCATGGTCTGGATCGGCGGCAAACTGGGCGGCGGCGGTCGGTAGAGGATGAAGGTCAGGCCACATACAGGCCTTGAATGACCCGACTTATGAAGAGGTCGTGCATTCTGAAAGGTGACATACGCTACTTTTCAGCCATGCGATCACCGTTGCGCTGGAACCTTACGTACCTGTGCATCCTTATAGTGGGTACTGTGTTCGGCCAGTTTGTGCGCATCACGCAGTCAGGTGGCGGGCTCGAGCTGATCAAGGAACGCGACCTCCGTGACGGGAACGCGAATGTCTCCGGTCAGGGCTTCGACATACCGGGCATCGAGCTCTTCAACGAGCACAAGACCCGCCACCTGATCGGCGATGACCCGGCCTATGCGGCCCGCGATCACGTGGATACCACATGGAGCTACCTGGATGATTCGGCTGACAGTGTTGTTGCCGCAGCATCGGTCCATTGGTTGCGCTACCAGGTACTTCCTGCTGCGGACCTCAAGGGGCTACCGCTGCTTCTCAACGTGCAATGTCGGAACGGCTTCACGCTCTACCTCAATGGAGCTCAGGTGCTGCGTTCGGCGCCGATGGCCACGGCCACTGGCTCCATCCTTCCGCTTTCTGATTCCATACCGAAGCTCAGTGTTCCGGTCATGTTCCAGTGCGACGGGAAGCCGGAGGTCATCGCCATCCGCCTGGAGGGTGCCGCAGGCCGTTCCCTGAACGACTCTGCCTTGCGGATCAGCCTGCACTCCGGTGATATCAGCTATCAGATGCAGCGCTCGATGCTGCACTATGGCGTCTTCATCGGCATCAACGTCATCATCCTGCTACTTGCTTTGGTGATCGGTTGGTCCGAACGTGTCGACCGTAGTTGGTTGTTGCTGGCCTTGCTCTCATTCGTCTCGGTGCTGGACACCTTGTGCGATCTGGGTGGTGATCTGGGGACCATGGGTTTCCCAAGCAATACCGCCAGATTCCTGGATCTGTTCGGTACGGTGCTTACCCCGTGGTCACCCTATCTGTTGATCATGGCCTTGGGTATGATGAGGGGCGAACTGAGCCGCAAGCGTGCGCGCTTGTACACCTCGGGTGTGATCGTGATGACCTTGATCTGTTCTGCGGTCGCCGTCGCTGACCTGATGGGCGTCGCTGACACCCGGGATGGGTTCACCATGCAAAATGACATCACTCCGTTGATGCTCATCACGGTGATCGTGCTCGCCTTGTTCTTTGCGCTCATCATCTGTTGGTTCGCGATCGAGGTGGTGCGCCTTGGCATCCAACTGCTCCGTTCAAAAGGCTATCAACGGTGGATCGGAGCAGGCGCACTGGCTTCGAGCGTGCTCACCCTGGCCTTGGGCATCACCAGCCAACTGACAGGGTTCGCTGTTTCGAGCTGGTTCTCCGTATTGAGCGATTACTGCTCGTATGTCGCCGTGCCGGTCAGTGTGGCCGTCTACCTGGCGATCCGTTCCGTTCACCACAACCGGCTGGTGGCCCGCCAGCGCGATGACCTCGACCTGGAGGTGAAAGAGCGCACCGCGCAGTTGCAGATCGCGAAGGACCGGAGCGACGAGCTGCTCTTGAACATTCTGCCGCATGAGGTGGCCGAAGAACTGAAAGATACCGGCGCTGCCGCCGCCAAGCACTTCGATCAGGCCACCGTGCTCTTCACCGACTTCCGCGGCTTCACGCAATTGAGCGAGCAGGTCTCCCCTGCCGAACTCGTGAATGAGCTGAACACCTGCTTCAAGATCTTCGATGGATTGATGGGCAAGTACCACATCGAGAAGATCAAGACCATCGGCGATAGCTACATGGCCACCGGTGGATTGCCCGACCCCACCAACGGAAGCCCTTTGGATGTGGTGCATGCAGCATTGGAGATGCAGACGTTCATGACCCAACACCGCGCTGAACGCATCGCCAAGGGCCTGCCCGCTTTCGAGATGCGTGTGGGCATCCACACGGGACCGGTCGTGGCCGGCATCGTGGGCGTGAAGAAATTCGCGTACGACATCTGGGGCGACACGGTGAACACCGCGAGTCGCATGGAATCCTCGGGCGAAGTAGGTCAGGTGAACATCAGCGAGAACACTTACGCCCTGGTAAAGGATACGCCCGGTCTCTCGTTCACGCCGCGAGGTAAGATCCAAGCGAAGGGGAAGGGGGAAATGGAGATGTTCTTCGTGCGGCGTGCATGATCCAGTACGCCGGGAACCGCTCTCGTACCTTTCGCCCATCGTGATCCACACCGGCCGCACCCAGGAGTTGACCGTACTGCGTCGCAGAAAGGAAGGCTTATACCTGGGCGATGGTGAAGGTGCGGAGGTGTTGTTGCCACATAGCGAACGGCCCGACGATGGTGCCGAAGTGAGCAGCCTGCGTGTGTTCGTCCACCGCGATCAGGAAGGCAAGCAAGTGGCCACCGTTCGCACACCCAAGGCCCAGGTCGGTGAGTTCGCGCTCCTGAAAGCCGTCGCGATCCGAGGGGCCGGTGCGCACATGGACTGGGGGCTCGAACCTCCACTGCTGGCACACCATGAGGAGCAGCAGCGGCCGATGGAGGAAGGGCGTTACTACGTGGTGCGCGTGGCCCTGGGCGAAGGGACGGACCGCCTCTACGCAAGCTCGCGTGTGGAGCGCTTCCTCGACAACAGCACGTTGACAGTGAAAGCGAACGAGGAGGTGGCCCTGATGGTCTTCGATCGCAGCGAGCTTGGGCTGAACGTGATCGTGAACAACATCCACCAAGGCTTGATCCATCACAACGAGGTCTTCCGGCATGTATCCATCGGGGACCGGATCACAGGCTACGTGCGGCGCGTACGGGACGACCACAAGCTGGACATCGTTCTACAGCCCATCGGCTACCGGCAATACATCGACGCGCATACGGCAATGCTCGCGAAACGCCTGGAAGCCAAGGGCATGTTGCCCCTCACCGACAAGAGCTCCGCGGCGGAGATCCACGCTGAGTTCGGGATCAGCAAGAAAGCCTTCAAGAAGGCCCTCGGAGCACTGTATAAGGAGCGTTTGGTGAGGATCGGCGAGGATGGCGTGGTGTGGGTGGGCTAAAGCCCCGAAGCACTGCTGAATGTGATCAGGGAGCATACGATCTTTGATCGACAGCATGGACCACAACCCCATCGCCATCCGCGTATTCGACGCTTGGGCCAAGGATTACAACGAGGCCTTCAGGGACACGTCCATGTACCACGCCATGTTCGATCGCTTTTGCGATGCGTTGGAAGCGCGGAACGCGGACGTTCTGGATCTGGCCTGTGGCCCTGGGAACATCACACACTACCTGTTGAAGCAACGTCCGGACCTTCGGATCCTGTGCACCGACCTTGCACCCAGGATGCTGGAGCTGGCACAGGCGAACAATCCCGGTGCCTTGGTCCAATTGCTCGATGCGCGGAAGATCCTGAGCCTGGGTCGGAGCTTCGACGCGATCGTGTGCGGATTCTGCCTCCCTTATCTCACACCGAAGGAGACACAGGACCTGATCCGCGATGCTGCGATCGCACTGCGTCCCAATGGAGTGCTCTTCCTGAGCACCATGGAAGACGATCCGGCACGCAGCGGCTTCAAGGCCTCCAGCACCGGCGAAGGCGAAGCGGCCTACATCCAATACTACGAGGCCAGTTCCTTGACGAAGACCTTGCAGGCGAACGGATTCACCGTGCTCCACCTGGACCGGAAGGCTTACGCCGGACGGGATGGCACGTTGACCACCGATCTGCTGATCGTGGCGAAGCGCTTGTGACCGCTCGCCGCTTCTTGTACGTGGCCCCCACACGTCGCACGCCCTTCGAACGTGGCGTTGCTTCGCTGGCAACACGCGAAATGAAGGATCGGGCTTTCTGCGTTGATCAACACCAGATCGAGGCGCACATTCGACCGGAGAGAACGGATAGCTTTGAAAACGACCGAGACCTTGACCTCATGCGCGCAACCTTCATCGCTCTGTTTCTGTCCTTCGCCTCGTTCGCACATGCGCAGGGGTCCGGCGTACCCGACCCCTTACCGGGGGGGTCGCAGAGCACGGTGAGGGAGATCTCCCCGCAACAGCTCGTCGCCTTGCTGGGCAGCTCCACGCTCTTCATCTACGACTGCAACGAAGAGGACATGTTCGCCGAAGCCCATGTTCCCGGCGCGAGGTTGATCGTCTATGATCAGATCACGGCCGACAAGCTTCCAACCGACCTGAACGCGACGCTCGTGTTCTATTGTTACAGCCCCGAATGCCCGGCGGGTGGCACAGCAGCAAGCACCGCGCTCGCCCTGGGCCATACCGATGTATACTGCATGTCCGCCGGCATCACGGGCTGGCAGGATGTGGGGCTGAAGACGGAGCCTTGAGGGTCGGTACTTCGCTCGTGTATCACCTCTCGCATTCCCTCTTCGCACGGCCATGGCCACACCCGCCCCTCCCCGCATCGACCGCGCCACCTTCACGTTCCTCTCCGATCTTGAAAGCTACAACGAGCGCGACTGGTTCCTGGCGAACAAGGACCGTTACCTCACAGCGCAGGCCAATGTGCAGGTCTTCCTGGACGCCCTGATCGAACGGATGAAGCGCCATGACCGCATTGCCACGGACACGGGCAAGGAGGCCCTGCAGCGCATCTATACCGATCAGCGTTTCCACAAGGACAGGCCACCCTACAACCCGCGCTTCGCTGGAGGGCTCGGTCGCGTAAAGCCTGCCTTGCGCGGCGGCTACTTCTTCCGCTTTCAACCGGGTGGGCGATCGCACATCACCTGCGGCTTCATGGGCCCCGAGGCCGCTGACCTCAAACGGATCCGCACAGACATCGCTCAAGACCCGAAGACCTGGCAGCGACTGTTGAACGCCAAGGCTCTACGCACCAACTTCGGAACGCTGCAAGGTGAGCAGCTCCGCACGGCGCCCCGCGGTTTCGAGAAAGATCACCCCGCCATCGATCTGCTACGACGCACCCAATTCCTGTTGCGCCACGAGCTTACGGACAAGGAAGTGATGGCACCGGACCTGCTGATGAAGATGGAAGGGCTGTACCGTAGCGTGCGCCCCTTGTTCGACCACATGAGCGAAGTGCTCACCACGGATGCGGACGGCAATTCGCTGCTGCGCGGAAAGCGCTAACACGCCGGAAGCCTTCCCGCTCTACCTTCCGCCCATGGACAGTCAGACCGCGCACGCCATGGCCCTGGACATGCCGGGCACCGCTTGGAAGGAAGCCCATGGCCGACCCACCTACAGCGTGAAGAAGAAGACCTACCTGACGGTGTGGAGCTACGAGGGTCGTGCAGTACTGAAGCTGACCGTGGCCCAACGTTCCGCGCTGATCGACGAATTCCCGGATGCCTTCGCTCCCGTGCAGACCACCTTGGGCAAGCACGGCTGGACCGACGTGTTCATGGAGCATGTGAGCGACCGCCTGTTCCGGTATGTGGTGGACCTGGGCTGGCGCAACGTGGCGCCGAAGTGGTTGCTGCCTACACGACAGGCCCCGCCTAAAGGCTAGTTGGAAGCCTTCAACCGCTCCTGGATCCAGGCACGGGCCTCCGCTTCCGCTCGGAAGATCTGCGTGGGAAAGGTCTGCGGATGGTAACTGTAGTAGACCTCTGACATGGCCTCCCCGAGGTTGTCCTGCGTCACGATGGCCAGAGCGATCAGCTGGTCGTTCGCGTTGGTCTTCCCGAAGTAGTCTTCGCGCATGACCTCCAGGTCCGACAGCGTACCCGGGTGGAAAAAGGCCAGCATGACGCAACGCTCCTTCGTGAGCTCACTGCGGCGCTTCTGAACCTCCATCAGCCCTTCCGTATCCAGGTCGAAACCTGCCCGGTAGCGCACTTCGATCAAGCGACCTCCTTCGGAGAGGAACATCTCCGCCAGGCGGGTATCGAGGTGCGCATCCATGCTTGTGAATGTACAGTGCGCTCGCAACACAGGGAGTTCTGACCTGACCAAATAGCACCCGTGGCACACGTTGGAGCAGATGCTCAAGCCAGAGCGAAGCACGCGTGTGCCCCTCACTCCAGTACCACGACCTTCTCCTTGGGCACCTTCACGCTGTAGCCGAACTCCCATTTCTGGTTGGTGCGCGGTTCCACGCGGACCTTCCAGGTGAGGAAGCCTTTCTCCGCTTTCACGGCCGCGCCGCCGTTCTCGTCCAGCTTCACTTCGATCTCACTCCGCACAGGCACGGGGTACTGGTCGGTGATCACGAGGTCCACGGGTTGGGGCTTGTTGTTGCGCACGGCGATCTCCCAACCCACACTTTCGACCCGCTTGCTGCCGAGCACTTGCTTGGAGCAGTAGTCCTTGCGCTTGGTACGTTGCACGGTCACACCCTGGTCGCGACCCAGGCTGATGTCCAACGTATCGCCCACCCCGTTCAGGTCGAGCAGGCTCTCACCCACGTAGGTGCCTTCGAAGTAGATGTAGGCCGGGCCTGCGAGCAGGTTCAGCCCCTCCCAGCCGGTGACCTGCGCGAAAAGGAAGGCATCGAGGTCGAGCTTCGGGGTGCAGTAGTACTTGTAGGTGCTGGTGAGCTGCTCCTCCTGCACGCCCACCATGTGGTTCTGTCCGTCACTGGGGATGGTATAGGGTACGCTGATCGGGAACTCGAAGCTCGTGGTGCGCTGAACAACGGTCGGGGCAAGGGTGGTGGTGGCCTTGTCGTTGGCGACCATGTCGAACTTCTCCTCCTCATCGTACTCCGCCTTCTGGCGGCGGATCCGGCGCTTGGATATGGTCTCTATCGAGGTCGTATTCATCTGGACGCCCGGGGTCCACATGTAGCTATTCACTTCGCTGGATACCAAGCCGCTGCTGCTCCCGCTCGCGATCGTCACATCCTGCAGGCTGACCTGGTTCGGCGCCATGTTGAAGTTCATGTTGCTGCTGCTGATGGCCACGTACTGGTTCTGGTACCCCACGTAGGTCACTTGCAGGTTCCGCCCGTTCGGTGGTACGGCGATGGCGTAGTAGCCTTCGACATTGCTGGTGGTCCCGTTGATCATATGGCCGTTCACATCCATCAGGGCCACCGTCACGAACGGCAGCACTTCACCGGTCCGGGCATCGCGGATGATGCCACGCACATCGCGCACCCCGGCATTGTAGGAGGGAGCGGCCTGCGCCACCGGTGCCTGATAACCGAAGTCCAGTCGCCACGGGTAAAGTTGCGGCATCACCGCATCGCGGTCGGGCTGGCCGCTGCTGAGGGCGAGCTGCACCTTGGTCCATTCCTCGCCCGTGTTCTGGTACACCTGCGCCTTGTAAGTGAGCTGCATGGGCTTGGTGATGTCGGCCACACGGATGTCGTAGGTGGGGCTCCATCCGGCGCTGCGCACCATGTACTTCAGCGTGACCGAGGCGTTCACGGCGGCATCTGCGCTCACTTCCACCAGCACCTCGCTTGTTGGCCGGGTCTTCTTCCCTTGGAGCTGCCCTAGTTGTAACCGGAGCTTGTTGAGCTCCTCGTTCAGCCCGGTGATCCTCGCCTGTCGCTCCAGACGCTTCAATGCGATGGCCTCCTGCCGGGCCAGCAGGTACTCGTTCACCTTGCTCAACCGGTCGAGGTCCAGCCCCTGTTGGCCCGCGATCACATCGTTCTTGGCCAGCCGGGCATCCTCCTTCTCCAACACCGCAAGCAGGCTGTTCTCTTTCCGGATGTCGGACTCCAGCGCCTCGATCTTCGCCTTCAGGTCCACCACTTCGGCGCGATCCTGCTTCTCCTCCAGGT
>JADZGG010000448.1 GCA_020854015.1 Flavobacteriales bacterium | reverse complement strand
GTGATTCGTTCCTCCGTCAACTCGCTCGCATAGGCCAGGAGTGGGGAAAGTACGATCAGCACCACGTACTTGTTCACCAGCGCGAGCAGCAGGAACAGGGCCACCTTGATCACCACCAGGGCCACCACTGCACCGCTCCCGCTGAAGAAGCTCTTCACATCATCCCAGAAGCCTTGCCAGCCGGTATGGTCGGGCACAGGCACGGTGACCCCGAGCACGCCGGTCCACCATTCACCCACCAGCGCCACCAGCCAGCTGGAGAAGGCGAACATGCCGAAGGCCAGCAGGACCCATAGCAAGAGTGGCATCAGGAACATCCAGGCCATGCGCTGCTTCAGCAGGAAGCCGAAGGCGCGGAAGAACCCGGAAACACCACGACCGATGTCGCTGATCATGGGGGCAAGATAGCGGCGGTGGCTTGGCTACTTTTGCGCCTTGCTCGCGCACCGCGCACCCCGCATGGACCTCACCTCCCTCACCGCCATTTCGCCCATCGACGGCCGTTACCGGAACCGCACGGCCCACCTCGCGATCTGGTTCTCTGAAATGGCCCTGATCCGCTACCGTCTGGTGGTGGAACTGGCCTGGTTCCGTCGCCTGTGCGAGCTGCCGCTGCCGGAATTGAAAGGCACCGACCCGGCCGTGTTGGATCGACTGTTCGGTCGCGTCGCCGCGTTGACCGAAGGGGACGCCGAGCAGGTGAAAGCCATTGAGCGCACCACCAACCACGACGTGAAGGCCGTGGAATACTGGCTGAAGACACAGCTGGCCGAACTGGGCCTTGATGCGCAGAAGGAGTTCGTGCACTTCGGTCTCACCTCGCAGGACGTGAACAACACGGCCATGCCCTTGCTGGTGAAGGAGTTCGTCTTCGTACACTACATCCCCGAGCTGATCGGTCTGCGTGACAAGCTTCACGGCCTGGCACTGGACTGGGCGCAGGTAGCGATGCTGGCGCGCACCCACGGACAACCTGCTTCGCCCACACGCCTTGGCAAGGAACTGCAAGTGTTCGTGGAACGACTGGACGCGCAGCTACGCCTGCTCCGCGAAGTGCCGTTCACCTGCAAGTTCGGTGGCGCCACAGGCAACTTCAATGCACACCACGCGGCTTATCCGGAGATCGACTGGGTCACCGTGGCCGATGGATTCTGCTTGGAGATGCTGGGATTGCAACGGCAGCAGTTCACCACGCAGATCGAGCACTATGACAACCTCGCTGCGCTCTTCGATGCCATGCGTCGCATCAACACCATCCTGGTGGACCTGTGCCGCGATGTATGGCAGTACATCAGCATGGACTATTTCCGGCAGCGCACGAAGGCCGGTGAAGTGGGCAGCAGCGCCATGCCGCACAAGGTGAACCCGATCGACTTCGAGAACGCGGAAGGCAACCTCGGCATCGCCAACGCGCTGTACATCCACCTCTCGGAGAAGCTCCCGATCAGTCGCTTGCAACGTGACCTCACGGACAGCACCGTCACACGGAACATCGGCGTGCCCATCGCGCACACCATGATCGCGGTGGATGCGTTGAAGAAAGGGCTGGATAAGTTGCTCCTGAACCCTGAAGCCTTGGAGCGCGACTTGGAAGCGCAGTGGCCTGTCGTGGCCGAAGGCATCCAGACCATCCTGCGCCGCGCAGGATATCCCGAACCTTACGAGCGCCTCAAGGACCTCACTCGAGGCAAAGAGAAGATCACCCGCAACGACATCGCCGCGTTCATCGAACAACTCGACGTCGCCGAGAACGTGAAAGTGCAGCTGCGCAGGTTGACACCTCAGAACTACACCGGCGTGGATCTCATGCGGCGCGTGATGCCCTAGGTCCGGATCAAGCTTTCTTCAGCAGTGAGCGCTGGTAGACGATGAGGTCCGTCGCCGGCACATCGGGTAGATCAAGCGCGCGCATCAAGGTGATCACCTGGCCCCGATGGTAGCTCGAGTGGTTGAAGCAGTGCATCAGCATCTGCCAAACAGGTTGTTCATGCGCATTGCCCCTCAGATCGTTGTAGGTACAGATCCGATCGAGCGCAGGGCCGTCAAGCGTGCGCACATGGGTCACGAGAAGTTCGTTGTGCTTCAACAACATGGCGAGGGAACTGTCCGCCTCCGCAGGCCAGTTGTGGCGCATGCCGAGCAGTCGCTGAAGCCAGACATGCTCAGCGTTGCGGATGTGCATCAGTGTTTCGCGCAAGGAAGGAAAGCTGCTCTTCAGCGGTGCATCGAGCACGGCTTCGGGCTCGCGCAACAAGCGTTCCACGAGGCGGGTGTTGGCCCACTGATCGTAAGCGGCAT
Organism: Flavobacteriales bacterium; assembly: GCA_020854015.1. Classification (GTDB taxonomy): domain Bacteria; phylum Bacteroidota; class Bacteroidia; order Flavobacteriales_F; family PHOS-HE28; genus PHOS-HE28. The sequence goes on along the minus strand of JADZGG010000448.1, from coordinate 1,376 downwards.
AATGGGTGATCAAGTCAGTTGCGTTCATGGCAGGTGGATAACTGTGTTAAAAATACCTGTCGGGTCCATTGGCCCCGTCATCGATCATAGCGGTACGTTCGCAGCACAGGAAACGACGGAATGATCGCCACACTGTTCGGTAAGAAGAAGTTGACGGAGGAGAAGCTCTCCAACATCTTCGTCAATGCAGTGCTGGAGCTCACCGAACAGGGCTACCCCTCCATCGTGGCCGAACTTCAGGAGTCACCGGAGTTCGAGCGCATGCCGGAGTTCGGTCCCGGCGATGATGAGCTCTTCGCACAGATCGTTCTTGCAGGCAACCTCTTGGAAGCGCAACGCGCATTGCCTTCCGGCACGGACCGTCGGGTGTTAATCCTCAGCATTTCTAAGTTCGCTCAGGCTCTGGGTTTAAGTGCCAGCGACCTGGAGGTGGATGTGATCGCCATGCAGCACTTCATGGAGCGCATCAACCATCCGAGCAAGAACACCGTGTACGCCATGGGCAAGGCGGTGTTCCACAAGTACGACCTATTCCGCAGTCAGGACGCCTACTTCCGCGAGATCAAGCAGCCGAACCCTATCGTGCTGAAGCGCTTGAACGGGCTGATGGAGTGCTTCCTCTGGAACTGGCGCCAGGTCCAGGAGGACTATCGGTTCACGAACTGAACGGACCTCCTCCTTCTCGGCCCTTCGTTCCCTCAGGCCTTCTCTGTAGCTCCGACCTTCAGCTGTTCCACAGCCATGTCCACGATCTGGCCGCCGATGGCCAATGCCGCCGTAGCCGCGGGTGAAGGGGCGTTGAGCACGTGGATGTGCGCACCCTGGCGCTCAATGCGGAAGTCGTCCACCATGTTGCCATCGTCACCGAGCAGCATGGCCCGCACACCCGCGCGGCCGGGCTTGATGTCGTCCATGGTCAGCGAGGGGATCAGCCGCTGAAGTGTCTTCAGGAAGAGCTTCTTGCTGAAAGCGCGACGGTACTCGTCGATGCCATAGGACATGTTCTTGAAGAAGAGCTTCCACGTTCCTCCGTAGGTCAGTGCATCCCAGGTGTCAGCGAGGCTGAAGTCGGTCTTGCCGTAGCCTTCACGCTTGAAGGTGAACACCGCGTTGGGTCCGCACTCGATGCTTCCATCCGTCATGCGGGTGAAGTGCACGCCGAGGAAGGGGAAGCGCGGATCGGGCACCGGGTAGATGAGGTGCTTCACCTTATCCTTACCCTGATCGGTCAGGTCGTAGTAGTCACCTCGGAAACCGACAATACGTTCCTTCACCTTGGCGCCGTCGGCCTTGGCGAGTCGGTCGCTCTGCAGGCCGCCACAGAAGATCGCGGAACGTGTGCGGTAGCTGCTCTTGTTGGTGGTGATGGTGCTGAT
>JADZGG010000447.1 GCA_020854015.1 Flavobacteriales bacterium | reverse complement strand
TGGCGCTGCATGGTGTTCGCGTAGGCTTCTTCCTGCAATTCGGCTACCTCGGCGAGACAGAAGAAGATGTGGCGAAGACCATCGCTATGCTGGAAGAACTGATGCCGGATGACATTGGGATCAGTGTGAGCTACCCACTGCCGGGCACCGGCTTCTTCGAAAAGGTGAAGGGCGAACTGGGGGCCAAGCGCAACTGGACCGACAGCGATGACCTGGCCATGATGTTCACCCAACAGCAGCGGCCGGCCTATTACAAGCGACTTCACCGCTATGTGCACAAGCGTTTCCGACGGAAGCAATCACTGCTGGCCTGGAAGGCCTTGATATGGGGTGGAGAAGGCAAGGCCACATTCCGTCGCCTCCTGTCCGGCGCATACTATCTGCCTGCCGCAGCTCTTGATCAACACCGGCTGAGCCGATCGACCACATGAGCGCTGACGCCGAGATCCTTCCTGTCCAAGAGGCCTTCAGCAGACAGTCGGGTGCGTTCGACGCCATCGACGTTGCCAATCCGCTGATCGGCTGGGTGCGTGAACGCGTGCGCTCGGAGTGCATGAAGTTCGTTCGACCAGGTGACCGATTGCTTGAGCTGAACGCGGGTACTGGTATCGACAGCGTATTCTTCGCTGAACAAGGTATCCACGTACTGGCCACGGACCAGGCGCCGGGCATGCTCGCGCAACTGCGTTCCAAACAACGCGCAGGACTTTCGCTGGATGTGAAGGCGCTCTCGTTCATGGACCTTGACCAGCTGAAAGGCCAGCGGTTCGACCACATCTTCTCCAATTTCGGTGGACTCAACTGCACCGACAGGCTGGATGTGGTGCTTCGTGAAGCGTACGAGCTGCTGCCCCCTGGCGGCCACATGCATCTGGTGATCATGCCTCGGTTATGCCTCTGGGAGTTGGCATGGTCGTTCAAGGGGCAGTTCCGCAGAGCTTTCCGTAGGTTGAAAAAAGGAGGAACCATGGCGCACCTGGAAGGTGTGTACTTCCCCTGCCACTATTACGACCCCGGTGCAGTGGCCCGCATGGTCCCCGACCTTCAGGTGCGTGTTATCAAAGGCCTTTCCGTGTTCTTTCCGCCCCCTCACATGCAGGGAAAGGCGGAGCGCTGGCCCCGATTGACACGTCTTGCCGAACGACTGGAGAACAGGCTCTGCACACGCTGGCCTTTTCGTTCCTGGGGCGACCATTACCTTATCATTCTGGAGCGCACCAAGTAAGACTCGTCGAAAGGCCATCTCAGTAGCTTTGCGCTGTGCGACATTCCAGACTTCACCTTCTACTGGTTCTTTCGTTCCCGCTGCTTTCGGGCATGGTCCATGCACAGGGACTTCCTGCGTTGTGCATCCCGAGCTATACGGATAGCACCACCGCCGGCGACCTGATCGAAGCCGTGGAATTGGAAGACCTCTTTAACTCCGGCACAGGCACGACCGGCAGCACGGGTTACCATGACCTGCGCTATTCGGGCGCTGACCGCATCGCGAAGGTCTCTGCTGGTGGCACATATGAACTGACGATCACCTCAGGAGCCCGGGCGAATGAAGTGTATGCCGCTTGGATCGATATGGACCAGAACGCAACGTTCAGTCCGAGCGAGTTACTTGGAAGCTGGACAAGTGTGACCCCCAGCGACGTTGGTACGATAGCGTTCACTCTTCCGCCAGCAGCACGTCGCGGATATGCTGCGCTGCGGGTACGCTGTGTGTACCAAGAACCGCTGATCGACCCATGTGCGGAGTACGCTTTCGGGGAGACCGAGGACTACATGGTGCTCATCAACGACGGACTGAACTGCATCCCGGAGATGGCGTACGGCAACCTCGAAGGCGATGAGATCCGCGGTGTTCAGATGGGCAGCTTCTCTTTTCCTGGGAACATCGTGGACCCAGCACCATACTCCGATCGGCGTGATCGCGGACTGATGGTGAGCCCGGGTGTCACCTACAACCTCACGGTGAGCACGGGGCCTGCAACAGGTGACCTGGTGGCCGCCTGGATCGACTGGAACGGCGATGGGGATTGGGACGATGCGGGAGAACTCGTCGGACAAGGGTATGCGAGCAGCCCTTTCCAATCGGTACTCCTCACGCTTACCGTTCCCTTGCAAGCCCCCATGGGTCAGCGGACACTTCGTGTGCGAGCTTGGGATTCGGGTCTGCCTCCCAACGCTTGCACGGATCGCTGGTATGGTGAGACGGAAGACTACACGATCGGTGTCCGCTATCCGGGCTTCCTCTGCTATCCGGTAGCCGGCACCACATCGGGTGGAGACGAGATCGTACGGACAGTGCTGCTCGGGGACACATTCCAAGCACCAGGCCGTTGGCCCTTCCACAGTGTGATCGATACGCTTGCCCAGCGACTGGTCCGAGGCGCTTCTTATACGATGAACGTCCTGTCCGGGACTCATTTCCCGACCCGCTATCAGTTATGGGTGGATGCGAACTATGACGGAGACTTCAACGATGCGGGCGAAGCCTTGTCCACCGTATTGAGCTCCAGCATCGGTGAATCGATGAACCTGAACTTCACGCTTCCTCCCACCATGGCTCCAGGCATGACGCACCTGCGACTGCGTTGTTCCGATGGGAATACTCTAGCCCCGGGCAGTTGTGAAAGCAGCCTGACCGGTGAGATCGAGGATCATGTGGTGGTCGTGGAAGATGCCATGGGCCCATGCATCCCCTATGTCAGTCGCTGGACTCAGGATGGGCACTTCATTGATGGTGTGCAGTTGGGCAGCATCAGTACTTCGGGAACAGGCGGACTTCGCGGTCTTGCCTATGACGACAACACGAGCCTCTCCTCAGTGCTGACGGCAGGAACGAGCTATGACCTGGTGCTGACGGCCGGAGCGAACAGCGTTCATCACTTCGATGCTTTCATCGACCTCGACATGAACGGGGATCTCGGCGGTCCTGGTGAACATATCGGCCATGCCGTCACCTCCCAACCCGGAGACCAGGCGACCATCACGTTCACCGTACCGTTCACCTCTCTTTCTGGAGCCACCTTGCTACGGGTGCGTTGCTCGGCCAGCGATACGATCGCTGATGGCTGCGCTGATCTTGTGCCGGACGGTCTTGGCGAAACGGAGGACTACACGGTCCAATTGGACAACCCGACAGGCGTTCCGATCGTGATCGTTGGGGGCTTCAGCGTGCAAGCCCGACCTGACCTCGGATCCGTGGTCGTGACCACCTCGAAGAACGGCGAAGGACAACACCTGCGCGTCGTGAACATGCTTGGCCAACACGTTTTCGAAGGCCACGTCACCGGCCCCACGACGATGATCCCCGCCACCAACTGGGCATCAGGGACCTATGTGGTCTCTTTGCCAGCAACCGCAACGCGGAACTCGACCGTTGTCTACTGGCCCTGATCGTGGAAAACTGACGGCGATCCGAGGCCCTATGCATCGGTCGGCAGCGGAACTTCGCGTCCTTGTCCGCTCAACCGTATACCATGCTTCGCACCCTTCCCTTCTTGCTTTTGCTGCCCCTCTTCAGCACCTCCGTTTCCGCACAGGACCGATGCACAGCGCATACGCTTACCCAGCGGTTCCTGAATGACCAAGGGCTCTCCACCGACATTGGGCGCGCGTTGGACAAGCTTCCTGCTGGTAACCTGAAGGCGGGCGGTTCGCTCACCGTTCCAGTTGCCGTGCACGTGGTCTGGAACATCTCCGCCGAGAACGTTTCGAATGCGACGATCACCGACATGATCGCGACCATGAACGAGGACTATCAAGGCCTGAACTCGGACTTCGGGAACGTGCGCGCGACCTTTACAGGAGCCCAGGGTGTGCCTAATATCACTTTCTGCCTGGCCCAGTTCGACCCCAACGGCAACGCCACAACCGGCATCACGCGCACACAGACCTCGGACACCTGGTTCGATCCGGACCTAGAGACCAACGACATGAAGTCAGCCCCGTCAGGCATCGCCCCTTGGGACCCGGACCGCTACTTGAACATCTGGATCTGCGACATTGCCAGCGGTCTGGGCGGTGGCTTGATCACCACTGGCTACGCGTACCTGCCGGTCGGTGGCATGGTCGGCAGCAACATTGACGGCATCGTCATCGACTACAACTATGGTCTGGATGCCGGTGCCCGCACGGCCACGCACGAGGCAGGTCATTACCTCGGCCTGGAGCACCCTTGGGGAACCAATGGCGGCTGTGTTGATGATGACGGCTTCACCGACACACCGGATACCGAAGGGCCGACCTTTTCCTGTTCGCCCACCAACCAGACCAGTTGCGGCGTACTGACCCAGTACGAGAACTTCATGGACTACAGCAACTGTAGCTGCATGTTCACCGATCAGCAAGGTGCGCAGATGACCAACGTGCTCACCGGCGTTCGCTCAAGCCTGCTCTCCAGCAATGGTTGCAACACGACCACTACCGGTCCGTGCATCCCTTCAAGCCTCACAGGGACGGGCGATGGCGACTTCATCGACGGTGTCGTGTTGGGATCGATCAACAATACCGCGTCCGGCTCGACAGGTGGCGCCAGCTACACGAACTACAGCAGCTCCGAGTCCACGACAGTGCAACGCGGCACGGCCTACACCATCAGCATCACCGGCGGCAATTATCAACCGGATCACTACGCCGCTTGGATCGACTATGACCAGGACGACACCTACGAAGCCTCGGAAAAATTGGGGGAATTCACCTCCACGGCCACGTTCCAGACCCAGACCTTGACCTTCACCGTGCCCATGGGCACAACGCTCGGCACCACATCCCTGCGCGTTCGCGGTGTCTACCACGGCACCGGCGAGCCTACCCCTACCGATCCTTGCTTTGCGTACCAGTATGGCGAGACGGAGGATTATGGGATCACGGTGACCAATACCGGAAGCACTGCCTGCATCCCGACCAGTGCCAATGGCACTACCGATGGGGACTTCATCGATGGTGTGGTGCTTGGAACGATAGCGAATACGAACTCCGGTGGCACTGCCGGTCCCAGCTACAACGACTACTCCTCGGAGAGCACTGACCTGACACGTAGCCAGTCCTACACCATTGCGATCACAGGCGGTGACTACCAGCCTGACCACTACGCTGCTTGGATCGATTACGACCAGGACGATACTTACGAGGCCTCGGAGAAGCTGGGCGAGTTCACTTCCACCCAGATCGGACAGACGCAGACCCTCACCTTCACAGTACCAGGAACAGCCACCTTGGGTTCCACGCGCATGCGTGTGCGAGGTGTGTACCACAACACCGGTGAGCCCACACCTACCGACCCCTGCTTCGCTTACGGCTATGGCGAGACCGAGGATTACAGTGTCAATATCGAGGTCAGCACAGGCATCGAAAGCACCAACACATCCAACGGCCTCAGCATCGCGTTGCAAGCCGACCGGGTCAAGGTCAACCTGCCGAGCAATGATGTTGGCGTCCTACTGGTGCTCGACGCATCCGGCCGACAATTGGTCAACCTAACGACCCGCTCCGAAGTGGTTCTGTTGAACATTGAGCCTTTTGCCGCAGGCGTTCTACAGTTGGTATGGACGACAGGTTCAGAGCACCTGACCGGTCGTTTCGTGATCACAGAATAAGGCTGTTCGTCGGGCGTTGGAACACGCTCAGCGAAAGCTGGTGTTCAAAGGTCGAATCATCCGTTTCGGAGGGGAACGTGGTGGATGTGACTCCCGTACACACATGGGCATACCCCCACGTCCATGCACAGTGCAAACACACTCCGCCCGCTCTTCTGGACCCTGATCGTGCTGTCCCTTCCCGCCTTCGGTCAGCGGGCAAGCCGAAGCGGGATCGGTCTGAAGGGTGGGCTTCAGATGGCCACGACGCGGACAGCGATCCTCAGCTATGACCCGGTGCCTGGTGCGGTGTTCGGGGCTTACGCTCCCATCTGGGTCGGAGCAAGGCTCGAGCTACAGCCCGAACTGCTCATTTCCGCTCAAGGTTCGTCCATCAAGCCGGACGAAGGCACCCGCCATACCCTGCGCCTCTACTATGTTCAATTGCCGATCAATATGAAGATCTTCGTCACCAACGTGGTGAATGTTCAGGCCGGGATACAAGCCGGCAGGCTGCTTGCCGCAAACGCTGACCATGAGGATGTGACGAACCGCTACCAGCGCATGGACATCGGGTTGAACCTCGGCGCCGGAATGGACTTCGCGAGCGGCATGGACCTCACCCTTCGTTACTGCTCAGGACTCACACCCATGTTGGTGGACGACGATGTGCTCTTTCCGACCAACCGCACACTACAGCTAACCGCTGGCTACCGTATGATGCGGTTCAAAAAGCACACGCGCAAGCGTCGTTGACCGTCTTCAGCCTCCGCTCGATCCATGCCGGTATCTTCGCCGCGCAAAGGATCAAAGACGCGCTTCGTGCACAAGCCGATCATCGCCATACTCGGAGGCGGCCAATTGGGCCGAATGTTCATTGAGAACTCCTTGCGGTATGATGTGGAGGTGCATGTGCTGGATCCCGACCCACAAGCACCCTGCGCCAACTTGGCCCATCGCTTCGTGCAAGGCCGTTTCGATGACCATACGACCGTTATGCGGTTCGCCGAGCATGCGGATGTGATCGGCATCGAGATCGAGCACGTCAATGTGGATGCGCTCGAGGAATTGCAACGGTTAGGCAAACTTGTGGTACCCGACCCAAGAGCATTGCGCATCATCCAGGACAAGGGTCTCCAGAAGGAGTTCTATCGAGCGAACAATATCCCGACAGCGCCTTATCAGCTGGTCAATGACCGTTCGGAACTCGCCGCGTTGGCCGGTCGTTTTCCCGCCTTTCTCAAAGCACGTACGGGGGGATACGACGGAAAGGGAGTGATGGCGCTGAACAAGACCCTCGATATTGAGCGGGCTTTCGATGGACCTTATGTGCTCGAGCAGCGCACGGATATCGCGTTGGAACTCGCCGTGATCGTTGTGCGTGCGCTCAATGGCACTGCGGTGGCCTATGATCCGGTGGAAATGGTCTTCGATCCGAAGCTCAATCTGGTGGACCACCTCCAAGCACCAGCGCGCATCCCTGCAAAGACGGCTCTGGAAGCTAAGTCACTGGCCCTGAAGGTCTCCACGGCATTGGGTTCTCCCGGAGTACTGGCCGTGGAACTCTTCCTGACCCCGAAGGGCGAACTGCTGGTGAACGAATGTGCTCCCCGCGCGCACAACAGCGGGCACCATACGATCGAGGCCTGTGCGAGCAGCCAATTCGATCAACTGCTGCGCGTTTACATGGGATGGCCGCTCGGCGACACCTCCCTGCGTGGCCTCGCCGCCATGATCAATCTTGTCGGAGCTGATGGCACCGGTGCTCCAATGCTGAACGGCGCCGATGACATTCTTCACCTGCCCGACACCTTCATCCATCTCTACGGAAAATCAGAAACGCGCACGGGTCGGAAGATGGGCCATGTGACCGTGCTCGCCAAGGATCAGCACGCGCTGGATCAAGCGATCGCTGTGACCAAAGTGCATGGGCGCGTGGTGCCGCTCACCAGATTTGAACCGTTCAAAGCTTGACCAACACATACCGAACATGGTAGGCATCATCATGGGCAGCCGCAGCGATCTGGAAGTGATGCGCGAGGCGGTGGACATTCTGAAGGAATTGGGTGTGGCCTACGAACTGACGGTCGTGAGCGCACACCGCACTCCGGACCGCATGGCCGACTATGCGAAAGGTGCCGCGGCGCGCGGGCTGAAGGTGATCATCGCAGGAGCGGGTGGAGCAGCTCATCTACCCGGCATGGTGGCCTCGTACACGACACTTCCCGTTATCGGCGTGCCAGTGAAGAGCCGTAACAGTATCGACGGCTGGGACTCGCTGCTCAGCATTGTGCAAATGCCAGGCGGAGTGCCTGTGGCCACAGTGGCTGTGAACGGTGCCCTGAATGCCGGGATCCTCGCCGCGCAGATCATTGGCACTTCCG
>JADZGG010000446.1 GCA_020854015.1 Flavobacteriales bacterium | reverse complement strand
GGTCCATGGCTGTGTACTTCGCACAAGCCTCCTTGGCCAGCTGGGCGCTGCGGACGTTGATCTCCCGCACCAGGTGCTCGCATTGGTGTTCCGCCTGTGCGATGGTGGTGGCACTGAAGGTGTTCGTCTCCACGATGTCCGCACCCGCCTCCAGGTATTGCTCGTGGATAGTGCGGATGGCATCGGGTCGCGACAGCGACAGCAGTTCGTTGTTGCCCTTCAACAGGATGGGATGCTCCTCCATGCCTTTCGGATGGAAGTCCTCCTCGGTCAATCCCAGACGCTGGATCATGGTGCCCATGGCCCCGTCCAGGATCAGTATGCGTTGGCCCGCCAGCTTTGCGAGCTCGGTCATCTGCGTACGAACTGTTCCGCCAGGATCCGAAGAGACAAGGCGGAGAAACAAAAATGCCCCACCCGATGGACCGGATGAGGCAAGGCGCGCGGGAGTTGCGCACAAGGACCTGATCACGGCTCATCTTCTTGACCCCGTCACCCTAGGCATTGCCGATGGGTTATTGGATCAACTGGATTTAGCACCTGTCCGGGGTGGGGACCACCGGGGGGTTGCCAAGGCTTCATAGGGCCAGTCCCTCTGCCTTTCTTGATAAGCGATGGAAAAGAACGTGGCGCGAAGATAGGGCGTGAAGAGGAAAAGGCTCGCTAAGGGCCTCAGCCCTGCGCGTTCGCGAACTCCTTCACGAAGCCCATGATCTTCTTGCGGAACAACAGGAAGAGCAGGATGTAGGGCACAGGGATCAGGAAGAGTATGCCCATGTTAAGCCCTCGGCCAATGCTGGTCTCGCCGCCGAACACGGCCTCGTCCGCATCAGCGCTCTCGACCGCGGCCTTGCACATGGCACAGCCTTGCGCCCACGCCTCAGCTGGAATGAGCAGGGCCAGGAGCATTGCGGAAGCCAGAAGAAGGATGCGGAGCTTCATGCTGCGAAAGTACGACCCCTGAACGCGTGTACGCTAACAGCCGTCAGCCCGCTCAGGAAACGTAGTGCGGCGAGATCATCAGGTACACCACCACACCGGTGACGCTGACGTAGAACCAGACCGGCCACACGCGCTTGGCCATGCGACGATGCTCTGGGTAATTGGCAGTAAGCGCGCGGTAAGCCGTGGTGAGAATGAAGGGCAGCGACAACCCCGCCAGCGGAATGTGCGTGAAGAGGATGACGTAGTAGACCACCTTCAGGGCACCGGTGCCGCCGTAAGGCGTATCCCCGGCGAAGAGGTGGTGCAGGATGTAGGAGACCAGGAACAGGATGGAGAGCACCATGGCGCTAAGCATGGCCTTGCGGTGCGCGCTCCAGTTGCCGGCCTTGGCGGTCAAGAGGCCCACCAGCAGCAACAGGCTCACCAAGCTGTTCAGTACGGCGTTCACCTTCGCGAAGACGTGAATGTCCAGGCCTTCAGGCGCGGGCACCTGCACCCGGTTCAACACCGCCACGGCCAGGAACACAATGCCGCTCACGATCCAGATCCAGCGCTTGGCAGGCTTCTCGGCCACGCTGAGGGCCGCCTTCGGATAAGGCTGTCGGGTGCTCATTCCTTGAACTTGCCCACCTTCAACGCGCGTTCTAGTTCCTCCTTCATCAGCATCTTGATGTCGGTGACCAATCGGCCCATCTCTTCGGTGTTCGTGCCATCGTAATACCCGCGGATATGTCGGCGCTTGTCAACGAGGACGAAACGCTCATCGTGTACGAACTGTTCAGCGGCGGTGCTGTCGTCCAATGCGCTGAGCAGGTAGCCGTTGTTGCCTTGACGGTAGATGGATGCCGGGTCGCCGGTCACGAACTTCCAGCGGCTGCTGTCGGCCTGCCATTTCCGGGCGTACTTCTGAAGCACCTGGAGCGAGTCGTTCAACGGATCCACGGTGTGGCTGAGGAAGAGGATGTCCTTGAAGACGGGCTCGTTCAGCTTGAACTGGAGCTGCTGCATCTGGCGCGTCATGGTCGGGCAGATGCTCGTGCACTTCGTGAAAAAGAAATCCGCCACGACGATCCGGCCTTCCGTGCTGCGGTCCGTCACCGTGTTGCCGTAGGCGTCGGTGAAGGTGAACGGGGGTACCTGGTAGTAGGTGGTGTCGCCAGGGGCGTTCACCTCCTTCTCCCCGTAGTAGGGCAGGTAGGTGAAGCTATGCTTGCCGGTCCTGAGGATCAGGAACATGGCAGGCGCCATCACCAGCACGAAAAGAAGCAGGATCGCCTTTTTGCGCTTGCTCGCAGGTCCCATCGCGGCCTACTGGAACAGCTCCAGCATCCGGTGGACGTAGTTCGATTCCCAGATCGCGATGAAGAGCAGATAGAGAATGAACAACAGGTACGGCAGCAAGATGATCATACGCACATTGCGCCGTTCATCGCCCAAGTGCATGAACACACCCACGATGAAGCCCGCCTTCTCGAGCGTGAGCACGATGTACCCAAGCTTCACCAAACCCCAGCTTTCGGGGAACCACTCCTTCCAGTAAGCGCCCAAGGCCACTTCCACGGTGGTGATCACGGCCAGCAGCAGGGTCACCAGCCAGATGTTCTTCCGGATCTTGCGACCGGCCTCTTCGCTGTGGTGTGCGTCCAGGCTGTATTCGATGATGTCGTCGCGCAGCATGATCAGAGGAGGTAGAAGAAGGTGAACACGAACACACACACGAGGTCAACGAAGTGCCAGTACAGACCGGCTTTCTCAACCATTTCGTAGTGACCGCGGCGGTGGAACACGCCCTTGATCACCATGATCAGCACGATGAGGTTGATGATGACCCCGCTGAACACATGGAAACCGTGGAAACCGGTAATGAAGAAGAAGAAGGTGGCGTACTGGCTCGGGCCGTATTCGTTACGCGTCATGTTCGCACCATCCACATAGTCCACACGCTCGTTCCACAGCTTCACAGCTGCGGCATGGTCGAGGTGGTGCGCGCTTTCGTCCGGCAGCAGGTAGTGGCCTTCGCGGGCCTTCTCCAAGTGGAAGCCTTCCGCGTTCACGGGATCATGAGTGTCATGGTCCTTGGTGTGCACCCAATACTTTGCGCCGTCCGTCGTGGTGATGTAACCGCCACCGCCGTGGATGAAGTGGCTCCACTCCCAAGCCTGGCTGCCCACGAAGAAGGCACCGCCGATCACGGTGAGGAACAACCACTTGATCACGCCTTTCTTGTCCATGCGGTGACCAGCCTCCACCGCCAGCACCATGGTGACCGAGCTGAAGATCAGGATGGCGGTCATCAACGCCACATAGATCAACGGGTAGCTGCCATGCAGGAAGGGCAAAGCGCGGAACACCTCTTCACCGATGGGCCACGCTTCCGTAGTGGAGTGGCGCACGAACCCGTAGGCCACCAGCAGACCGCTGAAGGTCAACGCGTCGGAAACGAGGAAGAACCACATCATCATCTTGCCGTAGCTGATGCTGAAGGGTGAACGGCCGCCGCCCCAGAGGACGTCGTTGCTCAGTGCTTTGGTCGCTTCGCCTGCCATGTGGTGGATTTCGGGCGCAATGTTAATGAACGAGGATCAAGAACGAAAGGAGGACCACCCAAAGTCCCCCCAGGAAGTGCCAATAGATGGCCCCGGACAAGAGCCCGGAGTTGTCCTGCGGTGAATAACGGCCCATGGCCGCTACCACGGCCATGAACGCCAAGGAGAGCAAGCCGAACACCAAGTGCGCCAAGTGAAGCCCGGTGAGCACGTAGATGTACTGGCTGGCCGCGTTGGACTGGTCCGCCATTTCGTCGTTCAGGGGCTTGCTATGTCCGGT
>JADZGG010000445.1 GCA_020854015.1 Flavobacteriales bacterium | reverse complement strand
TGTTGGAGGTGCCTTGGGTGGAGCCGAACTGAAGATCGAAGCAGCCGATCGGTTGTGCGCTGGCGCAGGTGAAGTTGTTGGGCAGGCAGGTGATGTTAGCGGTCCATCCGGCGGCCACAGTGGCCGCATTGGATTGGTGCTGGAAGGTGAGGCATCCGCTGGGGTTGGTAGCCAGCATCAGACCTTGGGTGCCCGTGTTCTGCGGAGCGGTGGTAAGACCGCTGCCACCCCAACCACCGGCCGGGAAAGTGCCTTGCACAGCCAGCGGACCGGTGATCAGCGGGGCGGCCGTGCTCGTGCCGTTGTACACGTAGAGCGGGTCGGCCGCGTTGGTGGTGAAGCTCGTGAACAGCACGGACACGCGCTCGGTGGATGCGTTGCCAGGGCAGATCGTGGTGATCGTGTTCTGGTTGTTCGAATAGTTGCCGGCACTGCCGTCATCGGTGAACACCTGGCCGCAACCCGCCGGCGTGATGAACAGAACGGAGCTCCACGCGCTGGTCGTAGGACCCGTGCAATTCGCACGGACATAGGCCACATGGCCGGTGATGCCGGGAAGACCTGTGAAGTTCACGGGGCCGTTGGCCACGTTGCCGCTGGCCACCAGACCGGCAGGGCCGGAACCCGCCGCGCCACTGGTGCGCAATTCCCAATCATAGCTCAAGGCGCCGGTATTGGTCCAGTTGAACGTGGCGCTCGAGGAGGTCAGGGCCGTGATGGTGGTTCCACCAGGAGGCAGGCAGCTGGGCGGGGTGAACTCATCCGCTCCCATATCCGGCGGATCCTGACGGGGCTGGCCATCGAAGTCGTTGGCCGCCCATGGCAGGGCGGTGATCGCGGGTGTGGTCGTGGTGCTTCCTCCCACACCATTGATGCTGCTACCATAAGCGTGCAGGTCCACCGCGTTCCCGAAGAAGCCCGGATCCACGCTGATGGAGTTCGCGTCATTGGAGGCCGGGCTGGTCACCCCGCCATCGTAGGCAGCGATCGTGGCGTGGTTGGTCGTGTTCACACGGGCCACGAAACCATTGGCCGGGTTCGCCACATACAGGTTGTTGTAGTTGATCTCACTGGTGCTGCTCGCGATGGTGCTGGCCGTGGTGAAGGTCGTGATCACCGCATGGAAAGGAGTTCCTGTTTGGGTCCCGGTCCAGTTCGCGAAGTTGTTGTTGCGCAAATTCAGTGTGATGCCACTACCGGCCATATCGAAGCACGTGCTGGAAGCACTGAGAGCGCCGCTGCCATCGATCGAGATGCTGTTGTGGTCCACATTGTAGGTCTGTGTGGCCAGGCCGCCCGAATTGCCCACCAGCAGGCCGGAGATCATGCGGAGCGCGGTGGTCGTGCCCGTGAACATGCCGGTGATGTCGGTGATCATGTTGTTGTACACGTAGCAGGTGTGCGTGCCGGTCGTGGCCAGGTTGGCTTCCATGCCACGGGCGTTCACGCTGTTCGTGGCCGTGCTGAAGGAGCGAACACCGGAGACCGTGTTGTTGTGCATCTCGTTGTTCTGGCCTTGAACAAGGTTCATCCAGATGCCCCTCGCCGGGTTGGTCGCGGAACCGATGTTGCGCACGGTGTTGTACCGGATCTTCACATCCTGCACATTGTTGGCGAACAATCCAGTGGGCGATACCGTGAGGGTGCTGCTGCCGATGTCAGGTGTTACCACACCGGTGTAAGGAGCACCCACCGTGCAATTCTGCACCACGTTGTTCATCGCAGGAATGGTCGCGTCACCCTGCAAGCGGATGCCCATGTTCAGGCAGCTGGTCACCGTGATGTTGTCCAGGAGCAGATCATGGTTGGCACCGCTCGTGTTCGTCGGAGCGAAACCGCCGCCCACGCTCGTGCTGTTCGTGCTCACCACGCCCATCGTTACACTGAACGTGCGGTTCAGGGCCACTGAGCAGTTCTTGATGATCACGCCCTGAGCACCGTTCGTGGCGCTCGCGTTCCGGACCAAGTAACCATGTTCCACCACTGAGCTCGGGCCCGAGGAGTTCACGTCGATGCCATCGAACGTGACGAAGTCGGCACCGCTGATCCCCAAGCCGAAGTCAGCCGTACCTGCAGTGCCAGCAGGCACCACCACGGGGTTGGCGCCGGCTCCGCTGCGTTGAAAGGTCAGGCGGCTGAGCGCAGTGCCCGAAACCAGCACAGCGGGAGGATCCTCTGTGAAGGTCTGGCCGGCCGTCACATCGAAGGTGATCGCTGCGGAAAGCCCGCAGACGGTGTACCCGTTCACATAGTTGATGGCGTCGGTGAAGCTGGCGAAGTTGGAACCGCCGGTGGGCAGGGTATTGTCGATGGTATAGACCGTCGGCGTAAGGGGTGGGTTATCTACCAGCAAGGCGAGCTCGTTGGAATAGTTCGTGAGGAAAGCCGGTGTGCAATCCACCCTCAAACGGAAATAGTATTGGCCAGGTGCGAGCACCGCCGTGGTGTAGCTGGGACTGTTGGCGCCCGAGCCTCCGCTCACTGAGGCAAAGCCTACACCGCCGCCCACGGAGCTGATCTCCCACTGGTAGGTGATGCCGGTACCAGCTGTAGCGCCCACAGCCGTCATGGTGTACGTGGCTGATCCGCAGATCAACGCGCTGGCTGGTGTGATCGTTCCACCCGCTGCGGTCACGCAATCCGGACCGCTGAACTCGTCAGCACCCATGTCAGGGGCCACCACACTACGCGTATCGCCATCAATGTCCGTGGTCACGGTCGCGATCACGATGCCAGTATTGTCCAGCCCAGGATTGCTCGCGGGCACCAAGTGCAGGTCCGTCGCGCTGGTGAAGACCGGCGTGATGTTGCTGGAACTCGTGTTGCCACCAAAGGCTGCCTGTAGCGCACCGAGGGTGGTCTGGTCCGCGCCAAGGAAGCCGAGCACGGCCTGTGAGCCACCGGTGTAGTAGTTGTTGTTGTTGATGTTCGTGAACGCCGTGTTCGCCGCAGCCGAGTAAATGGCATAGGCCTTGGCGACGGCCGTGGTGTTCACCAAGGAATTGGAGAACAGGTTGTTCCGGATGTCCAGGTTGCTAGCAGCGCTGCCCACGTAGATCGCAGCAGTGATCTTGTTGGCCGTGGTGGAGGTGCCCAGGAAGTTGCCTTCCATGTTCACCGTGTTGTGGTGGATGCTGATGCCACCGGTCACCGTGGTGATGGTGGCACTGTTGCCCACCATGCCGAGGGCGATGCCCATGGACGAACTGTTGCCGAAGCCGGTCCAGTTGGAACCATTGACGCCGGCAATGAAGTTGTTGGCGATGGTGATGTTGGCGTTGGTCGTGCCTGTGCCTACAGCGATCCCACGACCGCCATAGCCGCCCGTGTTCGAAGAGAACAGCGTCTCAACCTTGTTCCGGGTCACCGTCGTGTTTGACACGTTCGCTTCGATGGAGATGGCCACCGGGGCTGTCGCCGCAGTGGTGCTCAGGTTGAACGTGTTGGCGTCGACCGATGCGCCAAGGGCATTGGCCACCTGCACGCCGTAGGTGGGCGCGGAGGTGCTCG
>JADZGG010000444.1 GCA_020854015.1 Flavobacteriales bacterium | reverse complement strand
CTCGGCGCATTCCAGCTCTGGTGGTCACAAGGTGGCCGCGACCGCTTCCTCATCGACCGTATCAATGATCTGAGCAATGACGACTAAACACTACAACAGCCTGGCTGAATTCCATGCGGTGCGTCTGCAGGCGCGTGAAGCACGTGAACTGAAACAGCACCGTCTTGCCCAACGCTGGGCGATCATCAAGGACCCGCACACCCGCGGCATCCTACTTCGTGATGCACTGGGCGACGCGCTCAGGAGCTGGGCGCCATACAAGCGCGTCAATGAAATGCTGCACGGTCGTGTTTCGGGGTCGACCGTTGCGGCCGTGGGCATGGCGGTGGCATCCGCCCAGCAGAGCTTCGTTCGGCGGTTGGTCTTCTCAAGCATAAGCATGCTTCTGGGCAAGGTCATCGGTCAACAACCGGAATCGAGCGGCCCTGGGTTGTTGAACACCGTGGCCTCGGCCGTGGGCAGTGGCGTGCGGTACATGCGTGAACGGCGTAAGGCCCGTCATTCGGAATAGATCGATAAGCGTGTTCCACGGGGAAGTGGCCTAGCTCGGATCCATCATTATCCCGCGGAACGGAACTGAACCGTAATGCTGACACTCGTTCTGAAACGTTCCGGCAGTACCGCCCGCGTAGCGCTGAAGGAGTTCTTCGCCAGCGAGCCGATGGGCCATGCGGCCGCTATTGCCTACTACACCATATTCTCACTGCCAGCGGTCATGATCATTACGGTGATGGTGGCGGCTACCGTGTTCGACGAGGCCGCGGTGCGCATGGCGCTGCTGACCCAGGCCGGTCGCCTGATCGGCCCTGGCACCGCTGCATCGCTACAGGAGATGCTTCAGAACGCGGAAATCTCTGAAACCCGTTTCCTCGCAAAAGTGATCGGCCTAACAGCGCTGGTGATCAGTGCGGGTTCAGTGTTCGCCAGCCTACAGTCCACCCTGAACCGCGTGTGGGGTGTTGAGGCAAAACCGGGACGTGCGATCTGGAGGTACCTCTCAACGCGCTTGCTCTCGCTTACTTTGGTGGCCAGCTTCGGATTCCTGATGCTCGTATCCTTGGTGCTCGATGCGTTGCTCGTGGCCTTCGGAGAGCGATTGGCGGTGATCTTGTCCAATACCACTGCTGTGGTGCTTGCGGTTCTTAACGTAGCGGTATCCTTCGGCATCATCACCCTGATCTTCGCGCTTATCTTCAAAGTGCTTCCTGACGCTCGCATCAGGTGGCGCGACGTGTGGAGCGGCGCGGTGATCACGACCGCCTTATTCACACTGGGTAAATACCTGATCGGGCTGTATATCGGATACAGTGGCGTCGGCGATACGTATGGTGCGGCCGGTGCGGTAGTGATCATCCTCATCTGGGTGTACTATTCCACCGTGATCCTCATCTACGGAGCGCACTACACCCATGTTCACACACGAGATCGTGCAAACGGCGTTACGCCTTCAGCACATGCAGCGGAAGCTGGAAAAGCGAAACCCGTGTCGACCATCTCCTAGCGACCTGATGCTGCCTGCGCGATGCGTTCAACGCGACAGCACTTCCGGTAAGAGCACCGCCTTGGTGCCTTCACGAAGACCCGACCACATGTAGTTGAACAATGCACGGTCCTGGCGACGGGGGAAGGAGAAGCGGCCTTCGCCTGGCGCGCCGTTGCTGTCCCGATGATCATTCTGAACGAGGGTATTGAGCAGCATCGTCTCCAAACGGTTCATGGTCTCCTTTCGCTTCCGACCGCCGCTGGTCAACTTCAGGCCGTCATAGTGCATGAGCACCGATCCCGATGCATGCTCGTCGGTCGCGATCATGTGGAACAGCACGGAGTGGATCTTCCCTTCCGTGCAACGCACATCCAACAGCGGACCAGTGGCCTGGTTCAACACAGAGAAAGGCATAGCGCCGATGGTCGCGTTGAGGTCGAACCGATCGGTGGGGTCACGGACCATACCGCGCAACACCATGGTCACAGGAGCGGTGCTGAAGGCGATGCAATGGGCCTGTACAACGTAAGCGCTGGTGTCATGCACATCACTTCGAAAACCTGTGATGGTGGCACCCAATTGGCTGAATGGAATGTCCGCATACCCGCGTGCGCGATCCGCACGTTCGCGGTAGCGCACGTTCAACCGTTCCGCCGAGACCGAATCCGCACCCCAGCCTGCGGGTAAGCGGCGGAGCAAGGTCCCCAACAAGGGCTGCTTCCCACTTGGTCCATCCGGCAACGTCTTGTCGCGAAGCACGTTCACTTCGCCGGATGAAAGGATAATGCGTCGCAGTGAACAGACGCTGTTGGAAAGGGCCTTGTCCAAGTCCAGGCCAGCCAACTGGATGGTATCGATCCGCGCCTGGATCACATCCTTCTCGAAGCGCAGGGTGGTGCTATGCTGCTCAAGGCTATCCCTGGGGCCGATGGATGCCTGGTAAAGGGCGAACGTGCTGCTCGTCTGATCCAGAACGCAACGACCGATGGACCAGCCGTAGTTGTCCGGAAGCGTTCCGGAGATGCCACCTAAGGACAGCAGCAGATCATCCACACTTCGTGAACCCTCGGCTCCAGGTACGAATTGTACGTTCCTTCCGCTTACCAAAAGTCCGTCATCGGAGGTGTTGACCGTATCACCCCGTGCGGTGATCAGCATGATCGTATTGGCTTTACAGTAGAAGGAACTCACATCAACGAGCCAGGGATCTCCAACTGCATCAGGTGGGACAGGCTTCTCGGGACCTGCGATCGGAAGAAGTCTGATGAGCAGATCGGAGGACCGGATCCGCAACGTTCGCACGGAAACTCTTTGGTGAAAGAGGAGGTCCATAACGGACAGGCCCGCAATCTCCAGCGTATCCAAGTGCCCGCTCAATTGAATGGACGCACCGCCACCAAGGTCACCTTCGAACAACGAAAGTCCAGCGATCAGCAGCCGACCTTCGAGCAGATCCACCTCCACGGTAGGAGATCTGTTGGGATCAATGGTGGCGCATGCCTGCGCGGCAACCTCACCAAGTCGACCCCTGATCTGGTTCTCCATGATCGGTCCTACGACCCCAAAGAGCGTAATCAGTACAAGACCGATCCCTAAGGACCACACAGCGGCACGCCGAAGGAATGGTCGACCTTTCGTTGAAGAGCCCTTGGCAAGGATCATAAAGGACCTTTTCGACCGCTGAACAACCGATAGACAAGACCGATCAATGCCAGAACGAGAAGCACATGGATCAAGCTGCCCACCATGGCTCCAAAGCCGATGTAGCCGATCAGCCAGCCCACTACGAGCAATACGATGATGATGTTGAGGAGGTTGTTCACGGTGTAATGGAGGTTTGGTGCGAGCACTCGTTCAGCCATCGTGCCATAAAGTCCATTCCCATTGCATTCAGGCCTTGGGAAGGAACCGGAAGCTCTGACCGGGGCGTCGGCGCCCGAAATGGGGAGATCCTTGCCGATGCGGCTTCCGATGAGGAAGGCCCTTGCAACGGACTCGTTCGGCAACGCTTCCTCGCAGTCAACGTCTTGTGAACGAACTACCTTCATGCACATGCGACCCCGAAACCTGCTCTGCACGCTGGCGCTGTTCGCTGCGGTACTGGCATCCGCCCAATCCACCTTCATTCGGAACTACGAGATCGCCAATGGCTTCGCACTGAATGGTTCCGGTTCTTTGCCCGACGGCTCGCTTGTGCTTACTGGGAATTCGGGACCGAAAGGGGTGTTGCTTTCGCTTGACCGCGACGGCAATGTGAAGTGGGAGCGGCAATACACCTCGTTGGGAGTCAATGAAGGCGGGACCTATTTCATGGGTTTCCCTTATGAAGAGCAGAGCTTTGAGGATGTGATGTTCGGGCCGAACGGCGACCTGTTCGTGGTCGGTTCCGCGATCTTAGATGTTCAGATGCCCTCGGGCAGCTCCATGTTGATGGCCCGCTTCGACAGTTCAGGTGCACCTACCAGGGCCCGGACGATCAATAGTTCCCATAACGAAACCCTCTCGCATACCGCGCTTTTAGATCCTAGTACCGCGCTTGCGGGTGGCAGCATGAACATGCTCTTTGGCCCTGTCGGCTATCTCTACACTGTAAGGCTCGACTCGACCGAGGTACTCCGAACCTATGTCTACGATGACATCGGCATGGCCAGCGTGATCAACACAGTGCCTTCAGGCGATGGCGGTGTTCTGGTGGCCGTTTCAAGCGATGCGGGATACAGCTTGCAGAAGCTCACCGACACGCTATCCACCATATGGCAGGGCTGCTGGCAGAGCACATGGCCACTGACAGCGATAGGAGGAACGCTCAGCGGGTGTACGGTCGCAGCGGGAGGAGAGGGCGTGATCCGTTTCGACCCGTCCGGCGCACAACAATGGGCCATGTCGATCGCCTCGACTCCGCCGGGAATGTTCAGCGACCTGGTGATCCGCCCCAACGGGAATATTGTTCTGCTCGGCAGTACAGGCCTACCTGACCAATTCGCCTATTTAGTTGAGCTGGACAGTACCGGCACCTTGCAATGGAGCGCCCGCTATGGTGCGCCAGGCGACACACTTAGCATGCAAGACTTGCATCTGTTGGCCGATGGTTCGTTGCGCTTGGTCGGAACCTCTGGCAGTGACCAGAACCCTACCGTGATCGCGGTCGATCAGTTGGGCCAGCTTTCAGCATGCTCATTCCCCCAACCCAATCTGGCGTTCGGCACATTCACCCCAACGCCTACCGCAGTGGGCAACATCACCGTATGGGGCAGTTCAGCAACCAGCCGCCACGAAGAGCTCGCCACTACGGGTTACCTCACAGGTCCGGTCTCCTGTATCGGCACATCCGCTGCCTATCAGGCCACGGGTCATTGCTTCATCGATGTGGATAGTGACGGCGCATGTGACGCTTCAGATCCAGCAGTGCCCTTCGTTCAGGTCTCGTCCTTGCCTTCAATGGGTACTGTGTTCACTCTACAGGACGGTGATTACCTCTTCGCACCCACGGACAGCGGAACCTTCACACTGACCGGTGCATCGCCAGGGCCTTGGTGGCAACTGAGCTCAGACTCGGCCAGCTATACGGTGACGCTCAACACCCTCACACCTTCGGCTGATACGCTCGACTTCGGTTGGGCCCCGCTGATCGACACCACAGTGGTTGATGCTTCCGTGGTTTCATGGCCACTGAGCTGCATGGGACACCTTCAGCAATGGGTGAACGTGCTCAACCAAGGCACCACGCGACCGAACCTCGTGGTCTCACTCACACTGGATACGCTTCTCTCCTTCGCCTCCGCGACACCCGCTCCGGATTCCATTGTGGGACAGACGCTCTATTGGCATGTGGATACGCTCGTCCATTTCGGCAGTTGGCAGGCCTTGTTGGCCGTAATTCCGCCCGGGGTGCTCTTCGTTGGCGATACCGCCCATAGCGTACTGCAGATCTCTGAGATCGACAGCATCGGCAACATGAACGCCGTTTCAACTTACGCGTGGGAGAGCATCATCACGTGCGCATACGATCCGAACGATAAGCAAGTGGAGCCGAAGGGTGAAGGTACGTGGGGTGGTATCGCGTCGACGACGGAATGGATCACCTACAACATTCGCTTCCAGAACACTGGAAACGACACCGCGCAGACCGTGGTGATCGAGGATGACCTCAGCGGTTCTGTGCAATGGAACACCCTACAGGTACTTGCCGCGTCGCACGCGCTCACCGGCTTATCGATCAACACCTCCGGCAAGTCCGCGTTCCGCTTCGACGACATCTGGCTACCTGACAGCAATGTGAACGAACCTGCGAGCCATGGCTTTGTGCGCTTTCGTGTGAGACCGCAGCCCGGGCTTTCGCACCTCACCACCATCGTCAACAACGCAGGCATCTTCTTCGACCTGAATCCACCGGTGATCACCAATACGGTACGCAACACGGTCATTGACTGCAACGGCATCACCTGGCAGGCCAGTGCGGTCAGTGATATCAGCGGCCTGTATGCCTATTCGTTCTTCATGGACACCATGGTCTACGCGTATCAGTGGCTCTTGAACGATGTGCCCCTCACAGGTGAAACACTATCCTTTCTTGAACCGCAACAGAACGGCGACTACAAGGTTGTGATGACGGATGCCTACGGCTGTTCATCCACCAGCGCGCCTATCACGATCATTTCCACGAGCATCCCCTCCACGCCCTCGAACGGCATGCGCGTATTGCCGAACCCGATCAGCGAACAGGCCTTGATCACCTTTGAGCAACCACTATTGCCCCGCGCAATTGTGCAGGTCATGGATGCGCAAGGCCGCGTAGTACGGACAGTGACCAGCACCGGCACCAACTCCCTCAAACTTGAACGAGGAAGCTTGGCCAGCGGTGTGTATGTGCTTCGGGTAGCCACACCCGACCTTCAAATGAGCACACGGTTCGTTGTGGAGTGAACCTGTATACGAGCCATGACCAACGCCATGTGCACACCTATGTTGAACAGGCTGATCCTGGCCACCTTCGTGCTTGCTGCAGCGGATCCTGTATCCGCCCAGCTGCTTCCCGAGCAGCGCTTCGTGTTCCCTAAAGCCACGGATGCCCTTGCGGTGTTCGATACGGACACTGACGGGGATCAGGACCTCATACGGAGTTCGAACGGCAAGTTGGTGATCCACGAACAGTTCGCACCGCAGCAGTTCAGGATGGCAACTGACCTGGGTGTTGGCAAGACCTATGACATCCGCACTGGCGATCTGGACGGGGATGGGATCGTGGATATTGTGATCGGTGATGTGAACAACAGCCGGATCCGATGGGCGCAAGGCCTTGGCGGCGGCGACTTTCTCCCGCTGCAAGATCTAGTGACCGGTACGCCCAGTCCCTACGACCTGCACCTTGTGGATCTGGACGGCGATGGGGACCTGGACCTGCTGCATGCCGACGTTGGGGGAGGCAGGCACATCCGATGGAACGCGAACCTTGGCGGTGGCTCCTTCGGACCCACACAGACGGTGATCAGCTGGACGACCGTGATCAGCACATCGGTATTCTCGAACCAAGTGGCGGTAGGTGATGTCGATCAGGATGGTGATCAGGACCTGCTCGTGTGTCAACCCACCCTGGCCTGGTTGTCGAACGATGGGAGCGGCTCCTTCACCATCATGCCCGTGGTGGGCGGTTCGGCGCTTTCCGACCCACTGCTCACTGATCTTGATGGGGATGCCGACCTCGATATTGTGTTGGTAACGACCGACAACGCATGCCAGCTGGTCGGCTTCACCAATCAAGGAGCAGGCACCTTCGGCGTGCTTCAAACCCTTGCAGGGGTGAGCCCCAATCCGGGTTCCATGCTTGTAGGACTTCAAGATCCTGACCTGGATGGTGATGGTGATGGCGACCCCTTGGGATGGGTCTTCTATGGCCCGGGCACTGGGCGAGGGACCGTGGCTTTTACGAACAATGGGAACGGAACGCTCTCCTACCTCACCTTACCCATGTTCTTTGCTGATGCATTCAATGCACTGGGCTGCGGTGATCTGGATGGGGATGGCCTTGACGATATCGTTACTTCGGACAATGTGGGGCTGAAGGTCCAGTACTCGAACAATGGATCAGTGCAATTGCTCACTTCGGCCAACGCACCAACGCGCGTTCTGCCTCTGGATGTGGACGGCGACCTCGATCAGGATGTACTGCTCCTCAGCCCTGAACTATGGGGGCCATTGGCCGAAGGAAGTGGCCCACTGCAAGCCGCGCTTCACCGGAACCTTGGCAATGGGGTCATGCTCGATGCCGCGGAAGAGGTCTGGGTCTCAGGTTCCGCGATCTACGAAGCTGCTGCCGGTGACCTGGACGGTGATGGCGACGATGACGCTTTGATGCAGTGGAGCCAGCCCTGGACCGGCACCAATAAGAAGCTCGTTACATTCATGGCCAGCGGCGGTAGCTTGGATTCCACGGAACAGGTCGGTCAATCCATCTTCTGGACCCCCAACTATGGATCAGCTCAACCTTGGCTTCGGGACCTGGACCAGGATGGCGACCTGGACGCCATGCAATGTGGAAGTGGATACGGTATCAGGTCCGCCTTGAACACCGGGAATGGATCCTTCGGTCCCGAACAGGTATGTGCGACGGGGAACACGATGTGGGCAACCTTGTGCGACACCGATGTGGACGGCGATGCGGACATCGTGTGGTCCGGTTGGCAGCTCGACAGCTTGTTCGTTTGCGCGAACGATGGAGCAGGCAATTTCAGTCCTGCTCAGTTCCTGGTCGTCCCACCGCTAGGGTTCTACTTCGAGACGGACGAACAAGGCCTGGTTCTGCAAGGTATGGACATGACCAGCGACGGACAGGAGGACCTCGTGATCTTCAATGGCGATTCGATCGCCTTCATGCTCAACACCAATGGCACATTCATCACCGGACAGGTGTTCCCGGCGAACGCCCTCGCGTATGCGATCGGCGACATTGACAACAGCGGAACGCCCGAAGCAGTGGCCATCCGTGCCAATCGCGAAGTGGTCACTTGGCTCAACGCGGGGCTTGGCATTTTTCAACCGGAACTGTTGCTGGCGAACGCCACACAGAACACCGGCAAGGACAACATCGCACTGGCCGACATGGATAACGATGGGCTCACCGATGTGATCACCTGTTCAGTTCAAGGAAGCGCAGCCTGGATGCGCAACGGCGGCAACATCGGTACGGCCGTGTTGGAAGCATCTCCTCCAGTGACCGGCATGCATGTCTTCCCTGTGCCTGCGCGTGAAGAGTTGCGGGTTGTGACCGATCGGCCCCTCCCATCCTCCAGCAAGGTGGTTGTCACGGACGTCCAAGGTCGGGTCATCCGCACACTGCGCGGGAACGGCACCAACACGATCATGCTGGACTGCGGTGACCTCGGCGCCGGCGTCTATACGCTTCGCATCACCCAGGAGAGTTCGGTGATCGGTGTGGCGCGCTTCGTGGTGGAGTGATCAGTCCAACTTCAACACCGCCAGGAAAGCCTCCTGCGGGATCTCCACGGAGCCTACTTGGCGCATCCGCTTCTTCCCTTCCTTCTGTTTCTCCAGCAGTTTCCGCTTCCGGCTGATGTCACCACCGTAGCACTTCGCGGTCACGTCCTTTCGCAGGGCCTTCACTGTTTCGCGCGCCACGATCTTGGCGCCGATGGCGGCCTGGATGGGGATGTCGAACTGCTGGCGGGGCAGCAACTCCTTCAGCTTGCTGCACATCTTCTTTCCCAGCTCGTGCGCGTGGTCGCGGTGGATGAGGGCGCTGAGCGCGTCGACCTTCTCGGCGTTCAGCAGGATGTCCAGCTTGATGAGGTCGCTCTCCTTGAAACCGATCGGGTGGTAGTCGAAACTGGCGTAGCCACGCGAGATCGATTTCAGCTTGTCGAAGAAGTCGAACACCACTTCGCCGAGGGGAAGCTCGAAGCTGAGTTCCACGCGGTCCGTGGTGAGGTAGTTCTGCCCGATGAGGTTGCCGCGCTTCTCGATGCAGAGCGTCATGATCGCACCAGTGTATTCGGACTTGGTGATGATCTGCGCCTTGATGTACGGCTCTTCGATCTTCTCGATGTGCATCACCTCCGGCAGCTCGCTCGGGTTGTTCACGTTGATCACATCGCCGTTGGTCTTGGTGACGACATAACCCACGTTGGGCACGGTGGTGATCACCGTCATGTTGAATTCGCGCTCCAGGCGTTCCTGGATGATCTCCATGTGCAGCAGGCCGAGGAAGCCACAACGGAAACCGAAACCGAGCGCCGCGCTGCTTTCAGGTGTCCATGTGAGGCTGGCGTCGTTGAGCTTGAGCTTCTCCATGGCATCGCGCAGCTCCTCGTACTCGTCGGTGTCCACAGGGAAGATGCCCGCCCAAACCATGGGCTTCACGTCCTCGAAGCCATCGATGCCGGCCTCGCAGGGGCGGTCCACATGCGTGATGGTATCACCCACCTTCACCTCGCTGGCGGTCTTGATGCCGCTGATGATGTAGCCCACGTCACCCGCGCTAAGTGTTGGCTTGGGCAGCAGGTCCATCTTCAGTACGCCCACCTCATCAGCAGCGTAGGACACGCCCGTGTTGAAGAACTTCACCTTCTCACCCTTCTTCAGGGTGCCGTTCATGATGCGGAAGTAGGCGATGATGCCCCGGAAACTGTTGAAGACACTGTCGAAGATCAGCGCCTGCAGCGGTGCGTTGGGATCTCCCTTGGGCGCTGGCATGCGCTCCACGATGGCCTCCAGGATCTTGTCCACACCCAGGCCGGTCTTGCCGCTGGCGGCCATGATCTCTTCGCGACGGCAGCCCAGCAGGTCCACGATCTGGTCCTTCACTTCCTCGGGGTTGGCCGAGGGAAGGTCCATCTTGTTGAGGATGGGGATGATCTCCAGATCGTGTTCCAGCGCGAGGTAGAGGTTGCTGATGGTCTGGGCCTGAATGCCCTGGGTGGCGTCCACGATCAACAGGGCGCCTTCACAGGCTGCGATGGAACGGCTCACTTCATAGCTGAAGTCCACGTGGCCCGGTGTATCGATCAGGTTCAGCTTGTACAGCTGGCCCTTGTAGGTGTAATCCATTTGGATCGCCTTGCTCTTGATCGTAATGCCGCGCTCACGCTCCAGGTCCATGTCGTCCAAGTTCTGAGCCTGCATGTCGCGGTCGGCGATCGTGCCGGTCATGTGCAACAGGCGATCGGCCAGGGTGCTCTTGCCATGGTCGATGTGGGCGATGATGCAAAAGTTGCGGATGTGTTCCATGGAGGTCGCTGAAAGGCGTGCAAAAGTAGGTCCTTCGGGCGCCTCGAAGCAGCGGTCCATGGTGTTGGCGCATCCTAGGGTTAGCTTCAACCCACCAACACCCCTTCCCATGGTACCACGCTACTCCGTTCTTGTGCTCTTCTTCGCCTTCGGCCTGGCCGCCACTGCCCAATCGGTGTTGAGCGAAAGCGAATACGACCAACGGAAGGCGGCCGGTACGCTGCCGGAGCATCCGAGACCGGTCGCGGACATGGCGAAGAGGTCGTTGAAGCCCGTGCATCCCGGTGCGCCCAAGGGTGGCGGTGGCCCTTGCGGGTGCTGGGTGCAACCTGACGCGACCTACTCGCTGGCCATGACCCCGAACGACGATGGTTCCACGGCAGCCATTCCCTTGCCTTTCACCTTCAGCCTCTTTGGCGACGCGTATGACACGCTCTTCATCAACAACAACGGGAACGTGAGCTTCGGATCCGCCTATAGCACCTTCAGCGCCTCCGGCTTCCCCAGCGCGGACCATACGATGGTGGCCCCTTTCTGGGGTGATGTGGACACCCGGGGCACCGGCGAGGTCTGGTACCGGATCACCTCAACGGCCCTGTACGTCAATTGGATGAACGTGGGCTATTACAACTCGATGACGGACAAGCTCAACAGCTTCCAGGTGATCATCACCGACGGAACCGATCCGGTGGTGCCCGGTGGGAACAACG
>JADZGG010000443.1 GCA_020854015.1 Flavobacteriales bacterium | reverse complement strand
CTGCTGGCCACCGCGGAAGAGCGCAGTGAGAAGGCCCGCACCGCGCTGAAGAGCTACACCACCGAGAAGCAGAACCTGGAGCTGGCCAAGCGGATCTTCGACCGCACCAGCATCAAATTCAGCAACGGCCTCAGCAGCAGCTTCGAGCTGAACCAGGACCAGAGCCAGTACCTGCAGGCGCAGCAGATCTACATCGGCAAGCTCGTGGACCTGTTGCTCGCCCGCACGGACCTGCGCAAGGCCCTCGATCTCTATTGACACCCGCACACCGAACCGTGATGAAGAACACCTTCCTTTTCCTTGTCGCCGCCGCGCTCCTCGCCGCCTGCGGAAGCCCCGACACCTCCGACCTGGGCAAGAAGCGCCTGGAGCTCGACAGCTTGAAAGCCGCCTACAAGGAGTTGGGCGAGAAGATCAAAGAGGCCGACCTCTGGATCGCCGACCACGACACCACCGTGAAGAAGAACCTGCCGGCGGTGACCACCTTGGTGCTGGCGCCCACGCGCTTCGAGCACTTCGTGCAGGCGCATGGCCATGTGAAGGCCGACAAGAGCGCGGACCTGTACAGCATGGGTGGTCGTGTGCGGAGCATCCTGGTGAAGAAGGGCGACCGTGTGCGCAAAGGACAGCTGCTCGTTGACCTGGACAACGATGCCATCGAGAAGCAGGTGGCCCAGGCGAAAGCGGGCTATGATCTGGCGAAGGAGGTGTTCGAGAAACAGGAGCGTCTGTGGAAACAGCAGATCGGCAGCGAGGTGCAATACCTGCAGGCCAAGAGCAACAAGGAGCAGGCCGAGGCCGCGGTGGCCGCGCTCAACGAGCAGTACCGCATGAGCCGCATCACCGCACCGTTCGATGGTACGATGGACGACATCATGGTGAGCGTGGGTGAGATGACCGCACCGCAGTTCCCTGTGGCCCGCGTAGTGGACCTGACCGGCGCGAGCCTGGAGGCCGACGTGCCCGAGAGCTACCTGCAACGCGTGAAGGTGGGCGACCCCGTAAGCGTGGAGTTCCCTTCGCTCAACGATACCATCGTCGCGTCACTGGCCAATGTGAGCCGTTATATCGACCCCGCGAACCGCACCTTCAAGGTGACCCTGCGCGTGCCGAACGGCGAGACCTACGTGCGCCCCAACATGCTCAGCGTGGTGCACATCCGCGATGTGGTGAAGGACAGCGCCATCGTGGTGCCCAGCCGCTGCATCCAGGAGGACGTTTCCGGCAAGAGCTACGTGTTCGTGCTGGACAAGGACAAGGACGGGCGTGCGATCACCCGCAAGGTGGTGGTGTCCCGCGTGATGGATTCCAAGGACCGCACCCTGCTGGCGCCCAACGCCGGACTGGTGGGCAACGAGACCATCCTGGACGAAGGCGCGAAGAGCGTGGGGGATGGACAACGCGTGAAGGTGACGAACCTCTGATCGAACAAGGAACGCTGATCGGTCGCACCCGTACGCTCGACCCACCGGGTCGACCCAGGACGACCGATCGGATAACCAGATAACGATGGATCATTCAAGCATCGAGAACGAAGCCTACGGCGAAGGCCAGAGCAAGCAGTTCGCCATCACCAGCTGGGCGGTGAAGAACCGCACCACCGTGATGGTGATCAGCGTGCTGATCGCGGTCTTCGGCATGTACTCCTATTCGGCCATGCCGAAGGAGAGCTTCCCCGAGGTGGTGACCCCGGAGATCTATGTGGCCGTACCGTACAACAGCAGCTCGGTGGTCGACATCGAGAAGCTGATCACCAAGCCGCTGGAGAAGGGGATCAACACCATCACCGGCGTCGACGAGATCAACAGCACCAGCGTGCCGAACTTCAGCACCATCCAGGTGAAGTTCAACTACAACGTAACGCCCACCGAGGCGCTGCGCAAGGTGAAGGACGCTGTGGACAAGGCGAAGAGCGACGCCAACTTCCCCAAGGACCTGCCCAGTGAGCCGAGCATCTTCGAGATGAACTTCTCCGAGATGATCCCGGTGATGAACATCAACCTGAGCGGTGACTACAGCATCGACCAGCTGCACCACTACGGCAAGATCCTGGAGGACCGCATCGAGAGCCTGCCGGAGATCAACAAGGTGGACATCCGCGGCGTGCCGGAGAAGGAGGTGAAGGTGAGCGTGGACCTCAACAAGATGGAGGCGCTCCAGCTCAACTTCAACGATGTGGCCCAGGCGCTTCAGATGGAGAACCTGACCATGAGCGGCGGTGAAGTGCTCACCGATGGCATGCGCCGTGCGGTGCGTGTGGTGGGCGAGTTCTCCGACATGGAGATGATCCGCAATATAGTTGTGAAGAACGAGTTCCAGAAGGAGGTGCGCCTGCGCGACATCGCCAGCGTGGAGTTCGACTACAAGGAGGCCGACAGCTACGCCCGCGAGTACGGCAACCCCGTGGTGATGCTCGACGTGATCAAGCGCGCCGGCGAGAACCTCATCATCGCCAGTGACAAGATCAACGACATTCTGAAAGAGGCGCGCGGCACCGTGATCCCCGAGGACGTTACCATCACCATCACCGGTGACCAGAGCGAGGACACCCGTGTGCAGGTCGACGAGCTCTTCAACCACATCATCTTCGGTGTGATCCTGGTGGTGGGCACCCTGCTCTTCTTCCTCGGGCTACGCAACGCGCTCTTCGTGGGTCTCGCGATCCCCATGAGCATGTTCATCAGCTTCATCATCCTCAACGCGTTCGGCGTCACGCTGAACATCATGGTGCTCTTCTCGCTGATCCTCGCGCTCGGTCGCTTGGTGGACGATGGCATCGTGATCGTGGAGAACATCTACCGGCACATGAGCAACGGCGAACCCGCCATGGCCGCCACGCGCAAGGCCGTGGGTGAGGTGACGCTACCCATCGTGGCCGCCACCACAGCGACCGTGATGGTGTTCGTGCCGCTGCTGTTCTGGCCCGGCATGATGGGGCAGTTCATGAAGTGGATGCCCATCACCTTCATGGTGGCCCTGAGCGCTTCGCTCTTCGTGGCGCTTGTGGTGAACCCCGCCCTCAGCACCCAGTTCATGAAGGTGGAACGCGAGAACCCGAACGCGAAGAAGGTGTACCGCTTGGTCGGCATCTTCGCTGTGATCGGGACGCTGTTCGCGGTGATCGGCACTTCCATGCACAATTCGTTCTTCACCGGTCTGGGCACGCTCACCATCCTGGCCGCGATCTTCGGTGTGCTGAACCTGAAGGTGGCCGTTCCTGGCACACGCTGGTTCCAGGATGTGTTCCTGCCACGCTTGGAGGCACGTTACGAGCGCTTCCTGCGCTACGCCCTGGACCGTCACCACCCGCGCACCTTCTTCTTCGGCACCATCGGCCTGCTCGTGCTGGCCATCGTGCTGCTGATCGTGGTGCCGCCGAAAGTGGAGTTCTTCCCGGTGAACGAACCGAAGTACGTGAACGTGTTCATCGAAGCACCCATCGGAACCGACATCGAGAAGACGGACATGATAACGCGTCGCCTGGAAGAGCAGGTGAAGGCGATCGTGAACGTGGCGCCCTACATCGAAGTGAAGGAGGTGCAGCAACCGAACGGTACGATGAAGCGCGACACCGTGAACTGGCTGATCAACTCCATGATCACGCAGGTGGGTAACGGCACCAGCGATCCCGCACAAGGCGTAAGCCTGGCCAACACCCCGAACAAGGGCCGCATCCAGCTCAACTTCGTGAAGT
>JADZGG010000442.1 GCA_020854015.1 Flavobacteriales bacterium | reverse complement strand
TCTGCGGAAGTGTCCAGCCAATCGGTGAAGCGCAGGCGACCGGTGTGGCGAGGCGGAGCAGGGGCTTGAATGGGCGTGGTCGCCACGGGCAAGGGCTGCGGAAGAGGGTCGGGGGGCGGAGGAGGTTCTGCGGCCGGGGCACCGGTCGCCGCGGGCGGTTCAGGACGTGGGGTGGGAGCGGGGAGCGGGCTGTGTTCCAGCAACAGTTCATAGCCACTGGCCATGGCCGCCTGTCGGATCTGCTTGTCCAGCGGGTCATCAACAGGCACGGAAACAGGCATAGGTGCTTCAGCTGCTGTTTGAACAACAGGTTCCACGAGGATCGACGCAGGCACCACCGCTACTGGAACTTCCATCGCTTGGACGGGTTCGGTCTGGGGCGTTGGTTCGGGAACGGTCGCGGACACCACGGACAAGTGGGTGGGTTCCACCCGCACGGAAGGCGCGGTGTTCACCTCGGTGTGCACCAGGTCAAAAAGGACACTGCGTCGAGGAACGTGCGCTGCGGCTGTGCGGGCGCGTTCATCGTAAAGTACGTCACCAGTGGTGTGCTCGCCTACGGCCAGCAGCAGGTGCGCGGCGCTGAACCAGGGGTACTTGGCGGTCAGCTCCTGAAGCCCCGCGAGGTCCTCCTTGGCCACACGGGTCGGCTCATGCATCAGCCGGGTCAGTCGTTCGCGCTCCATCACCAATTGCCCAATGTCCGGTCGAAGATATCCTGTGCCAGCTGTTTGCTGATGTTCCGCACCAACTCCTCCTCGACGGTCGCCAGGTCGTTGCTGCTCGGGTCGTCGACGAAACGGGACAGCGTGAGCTCGGTGTTCTGCTTCTCATCAAGGGTGCAGCTGAAACGCACCTGTACCGTCATGGTCAAGCGGTTCAGCGCGGCGGTCTCGTTGCTCTGGATGGATACGGGCTGCACATCGTAGCCCGTGATCGCACCTTCGTAGGCGTAGTCGCCATCCTGCTTCACCAAGGCCAGCGGGGTCTGTGCCTGCATCAGGTCACGAACGGTCTCTGTCAGGAACTGTGCGGTCCGCGGACTCGAAAGTGGTGCGCGTGGGTCGAAGAGTTGTACGCTGATCGTCTTCGCATCCGGATGGAAGGTGCCGCCGCCGAAGGAGTAGTTCACCCGGCAGGAATCCAGGAGCAGGGGCAGGAGCAGGAGGAACGCGGCCGTTGCAAGGCGCACTCGTGCACCATCGCACCTCTCCACCATCGCACCCCACCAGCCTTGCGCCCCCATCACTGCAGGTCGTATTCCTTGATCTTGCGGTACAAGGTGCGCTCACTGATGCCCAACTCCTGTGCGGCGGCCTTGCGGCGGTTGCGGTGGCGGCTCAGCGCCTTCTTGATCAGTTCCTTCTCCTTGTCCTGAAGGCTCAGTGATTCCTGCACCTCGGTGTGCTCGATGTCATGCGGGTCCTCCGTGCGCGGCATCTGGATGCTCAACGTGCCCGCTGGGACCGATTGGATCGGCATCACGAGCTCCGGTACCACCGGGGCCGCTGGCGCAGACATGGGTTGCCCGTTCATCATCGCGCGGACCTGTTCCTTCAAAGCGTTCAGGTCGCTCTTCATGTCGAAGAGGAACTTGAAGATCAGTTCGCGTTCGTTGATGCCTTCGACCCCTTGTTTCCCGGCCACAGCGGGCAGCATGGAAGTGACCTCCTCCGGCAGATAGGTGCGCAAGGTGTCCGATGTGATCCTGCGGTCCTGTTCGATCACGCTCATCTGCTCCACGATGTTCTTCAGCTGGCGCACGTTGCCAGGCCAGCGGTAAGCGGTGAGCAGTTGCTGCGCGTCGGGGGCAAGCATGATCGCATCCTTGATGCGGTAGCGGTCCGCCGCGTCCTGCGCGAATTTCCGGAACAATAGCAGGATGTCGTCCTTGCGATCGCGCAACGGCGGCACGTGGATGGGAACGGTGTTCAAGCGGTAGTACAGGTCCTCACGGAAAGTGCCTCGTTGGACGGCCTGCAACATCTGCACGTTGGTGGCGGCAACAACCCGGACATTGGTCTTCTGGGGCTTGCTGCTGCCCACGCGGATGTACTCGCCGGTCTCCAGCACGCGCAGCAACCGCACCTGGGTGCTCAACGGAAGCTCGCCCACCTCGTCGAGGAAGATCGTGCCCTTGTCCGCCACCTCGAAGTAGCCCTTGCGCGCCTCGTGCGCTCCGGTGAACGAGCCTTTTTCGTGCCCGAACAGCTCGCTGTCAATGGTGCCCTCAGGGATGGCCCCGCAGTTCACCGCCACATAAGGACCATGCTTGCGTGCGCTCAACTGGTGGATCACCTGCGGCATCACTTCCTTGCCCGAGCCGCTCTCGCCGGTGATCAGCACCGTGAGGTCCGTCGGGGCCACCTGCGCCGCGATCTCAATGGCCCGGTCCAGCAATGGCGAACCACCGATGATGCCGAAGCGCTGTTTGATCGGTTGTACGTTCATGTTCTTCGTTCTTCTTCCTTCTTCAGCCCTCACACATCAGCCATCGCCGATCGTCCTTTTTTCACCTCCACCACTTCGCCTTTCAACGAGCCGCCGGTCGCGCTCAAGATCCGCGCCATCACGTAGTCGCCGGCTTCCAGTTCCGCTCTGTGGAACATGCTGGGTACGATCACCACCGCATTGTGCGTGTTGCGCCCGAACATGTGCTCCGCGCTCCGTTTGCTCACGCCTTCCACCAGGACCTCCTGCACCTGGCCCACATGTCGCTGGTTCCGCTCCCCGGCCTGCTTGATCTGCAGGTCGATGATCTGCGCCAAGCGGCGCCCTTTCACCTCGTCGGGCACGTCGTCCGGGTACTTGCGGGCCGCCAGGGTCTTGGGGCGCTCGCTGTATTTGAACATGTAGGCCATATCGTAGCCCACCTCGGTCATCAGGCTGATGGTCTCGTTGTGCTCCTCTTCGGTCTCGCCGCAGAAGCCGCTGATGAGGTCGGTGCTGATGGCTGCGTCAGGCATGTACCTGCGGATGGCCGCGATGCGGTCCAGGTACCAGACCCGGTCGTAGCCGCGGTTCATGCGGGCTAGCACCGCGCTGCTGCCGCTCTGCACGGGCAGGTGGATGTACTTGCAGATGTTCGGGTACCGCGCCATCACCTCGAGCACCTTGTCGGTCATGTCCTTCGGGTGGCTGGTGCTGTAGCGCACGCGCAGGGTGGGGGCGATCTCCGCCACCATGGCCAGCAGGTCCGCGAAGTCGGTCACAGGCAACGCTGCATCCTTCACCTCGCCGCGGCTGTCCACGTTCCAGCGGTAGCTGTCCACGTTCTGGCCCAGCAAGGTCACCTCCTTGTAGCCCTGGGCCACCAGCTGACGGCATTCCTCCACGATGGTGTATGGGTCGCGGCTGCGCTCCCGGCCACGGGTGAAGGGCACTACGCAGAAGGCGCACATGTTGTCGCAGCCCCGCATGATGGTGACGAAGGCGGTAACGCCATTGCTGCCCAAGCGCACCGGCTCGATCTCGGCGTAGGTCTCCTCGCGGCTCAGCAGCACGTTCACGGCTTTTTGCCCCCCTTCCACCTCGTCCAGCAACATCGGCAACGTGCGGTATGCGTCCGGCCCCACCACCAGGTCCACGAGCTTCTTCTTCACCAGCAGGTCCTCCCGCATGCGTTCGGCCATGCAGCCGAGCACGCCCACTTTCAGTTCTTTGTTCGCGCCTTTCAGGTTCTTCAGGCTGTCGATGCGGTTCAGTACCGTCTGCTCGGCCTTGTCGCGGATGCTGCAGGTGTTCAGCAGCACCAGGTCCGCGTCCTCGGCCTTGTCCACGGCCGAATAGCCCTCCTTCGCCAGGATGCTCGCGACGATCTCGCTGTCGCTGAAGTTCATCTGGCAGCCGTAGCTCTCGATGTAGACTTTCTTGTTCACGGGCCTTGGAGAAGGGGCCGCAAAGCTACGGTTCTGCCGGGGTGCTGACAAGGTGGCAGGGTGAGCGGAGGGTGAGTTCATCAATGCAGCGTCCGGCTCCATTTCCGCATCTTCACCAAGGAATGAGGATCAGCGCGCCTTGGTCAGTGGTTCTGCTCGCATGGCTCATCAGCCATGCCGTATCAGCCCAATTCGACGTTGGGGCGGCTGTTGGGGTCTTCGACCACCGGATCGATGGCAAGTCGGGCAAGGACGATCACCAGGCCATGCATGAGGCTTATGGCGCACCATTCCCGACAGCGAGCCTTTACTACCGAGAGCAGCGCGAAGGCCCTACGAACTTGGCGTTCGAACTGGCTTACTCCCGCAAAGAGTTCAGCGCTGTCTTCCAAGAACAGGATCTCGGACGGACCAATGGAAAAGATCTGGACGTGCGGTTGGATATGCTGCATGTCGGGGTCATTCCGGAGGTCAAGCTGGGCACCATGAGCAAGGCTGTGGTGCGCTTCGGTCTACAGGTCGGATTCCTCCTCAATAGCCGCATGCGCGGTTGGGAATGGTCGTCAGGTCCTGATGTGCCGGGTGGTTACCAACGAAACTGGACGGAGGGTTCCGCAAAAGGCGACTTCGGCGGCGATGTGCGTGCTTTGTTCGGATTCGGCTTCCAGATACCCGTCAATGAGCGTTCCATCGTGACGGTCGACCCCTACCTCAGCGGCTCCGTCACCTCCATGCTCAAGGATGCACCAGGAAGTCGCAGCACAGAGTGGGGCTTGCGGATCGGTTATGCCATTTCCTTCAATGGCAACGGGCTTTCACATCACTTCTCGCGCTTCGTTCAGTATGCTGGATCCGAGCGACAGGAGAAGCACGAAAAGGACACGCCATGAGGGCTTCCCTGATCACTTGCTTTGCTTCGATGACAGGCCTTTTTGGTGGGCAGCTCTACGGACAGATAGAGTTGGGTCTACAAGGAGGTATCCTACAGCCGCTCTATCGATATTCCTGCAAGGAGAAAGGCTCTGTAACATGCGAGGGCAGGGTGAATGCGAGCTTGGGCTGGTCAGCTGGTCTTGTTGGCGTTATCCATGAGGGAGACACCGGCCGTAGCTGGCCGATCGGCTTGGAACTAAGCTATACTCAACGTAAAGCCCGCATTCACGGGACAAACTTGGTCAAGTTCGGGGTCTCGGAGTTCGAGGAAGAGTTCCGCTATGGAATGGTCTATTTCGGCTTCTTGCCCCGTTTCGCATGGCGAGGCAAGGATCCTTGGTACGGGGCTGCGGGATTGCGTTTGGGCATTCCTCTGTGGGCGGAGCACAGTGTTGAGAAATGGTCGTCGGGTGTGTATCCCGTAGCGCACCAGACCGATACCGCCTACTTCGAAAGCAACGCAACTGGTAGCCTTTCGCCCATTGACCTGCGGATCGTTCTGCTCCTCGGCTTTCGGCCGGGGCTTGGTCATGGGGATCGCTTTGTGCTTGAAGCCACGGTTGATCATGGGGTTACTGCACTGATCGATAATTCTTCGAACGCATCGATCAGCTCGACCGATCTCGGGTTGCGTGTCGGATACTATTTCAACTTGGGCGCGGGTCGACCAGCCGACTGAACGGCCTCCACGCGCGACGCACGCACGCCCCTCGCGCGACCCGGATCCCGCTGTTGAAATTTTCCTTCCCCATAGGGGAAGTGTATAGAGGTATAGGAAGCAGGTGTACGATCTGTCCGGATCCTCCCTTTCATTTGCCGCCTTGATCTGCGACCCATGGCGAAGAAGAAGACCCCCCCGAGCGATGATGTGGTGATCGACGAGACACCCGCGAAGGCCCGCAAGAAGGCGACCTCGGGTGATCTGGTCATCGTGGAGTCCCCCGCCAAGGCCAAGACGATCGAGAAGTACCTCGGCGCCGGCTACACCGTTCTCAGCAGCTACGGACACGTCCGCGACCTGCCGGAACGCGACCTCAGTGTGGATGTGGAGAACGGTTTCGAGCCCACGTACATCATCCCCGACGACAAGAAGGACCGCCTCAGCGCCCTAAAGAAAGAGGCCGACAAGGCGAGCATCGTGTGGCTCGCCACTGATGAAGACCGCGAAGGGGAGGCCATCAGCTGGCACCTCAAGGAAGCACTGAAACTGCCCGACGCCAAGGTGCGCCGCATCACCTTCAACGAGATCACCAAGACCGCGGTGCTCAAGGCCATCGAGAACCCCCGCGAGATCGACATCCACCTGGTGGACGCCCAACAGGCCCGCCGCGTGTTGGACCGCCTCGTGGGCTACGAGCTAAGCCCCATCCTGTGGCGCAAGGTGAAGCCTAGCCTGAGCGCTGGCCGAGTGCAGAGCGTCGCCGTCCGCTTGATCGTGGAGCGCGAACGCGAGATCCTCGACTTCAGTGAGAAGAGCGCCTTCCGCATTACCGCACTGTTCACCACGGGCACCAAGGCGACCGTGAAGGCCGAGCTGCCCAAGCGCTTCGCCACTGAGACCGAGGCCATGGCCTATCTGCAAGGCTGCGTGGGCTCCGGTTTCACCGTGAACGCGGTGGAGAAGAAACCCGGCAAGCGCACGCCCGCCGCACCCTTCACCACCTCCACCTTGCAACAGGAGGCCAGCCGCAAGCTCGGCTATGGCGTGGACCGCACCATGCGCATCGCCCAAGGGCTCTATGAGCAGGGGCACATCACCTACATGCGTACCGATTCGGTGAACCTCAGCGAACAGGCCATCGCCGCTGCGGAGTCCGCCATCACGGAACAGTATGGTGCCAAGTACAGCAAGAGCCGCCGGTACGCCAGCAAGAGCAAGGGCGCCCAGGAAGCGCACGAGGCCATTCGCCCCACCGACTTCATGGTGCGCAGCGCTGGCGCCGATCGCGATGCTGAGCGCCTCTACGACCTCATCAGCAAGCGCACCCTGGCCAGCCAGATGGCCGACGCGGAACTGGAGAAGACCGTGGTGAACATCGGCGTCAGCGGACACCCCGCCGATCCGCTGGTGGCCACGGGTGAAGTGATCCTTTTCGACGGGTTCCTCAAGGTGTACATGGAGGGTCGCGACGACGAGGACAGTGAAGAGCAGGAAGGTCTGCTGCCGGACATGAAGCAGGGGGAGAAGCTCGCCTTGCAGGAGATGACGGCCACGCAGCGCTACGACCGCCCGTCGCCACGCTACACGGAAGCGAGCCTGGTGAAGAAGCTTGAGGAGCTCGGCATCGGTCGTCCGTCCACGTACGCACCGACCATCAGCACGGTGCAGAAGAAGGGCTACGTGGTGAAGGAGAACCGAGACGGCACCCCGCGCGCCTACCGCATCCTCACTTTGGCCAACGACAGCATCAGCGACAAGACCGGCAGCGAGAACGTGGGTGCGGAGAAGCAGAAACTCTTCCCTACGGACGTCGGCATGGTGGTGAACGACTTCCTCGTTGAGCACTTCCCCACGATCCTCGACCTCCACTTCACGGCTTACGTGGAAGGCGAGTTCGACCAGATCGCCGAGGGCACCATGAACTGGCGTGCCATGTTGAAGGAGTTCTACACGCCCTTCCATAAGACCATCGGCACGGTGAGCGAGACCGCGGAACGGGCCACCGGCGCTCGTGAACTCGGTATTGATCCAGCCAGTGGCCGGAAGATCTACGCACGCATCGGTCGTTTCGGCCCCATGATCCAGATCGGCGAGGTGGAGGACGAGGAGAAGCCCAAGTTCGCCAGTCTGCGCAAGGACCAGAGCATACAGAGCATTACTTTACAGGAAGCGCTCGACCTCTTCAAGCTACCGCGCACCCTGGGTGAACGCGATGGCGAGGTGGTGAGCGTGGGCATCGGCCGTTTCGGCCCGTACGTCCGCCTCGGTGCCAGCTATGCAAGTCTTACGCCGGAGGATGATCCGTTGGGCATCGACCTGGCCCGTGCCATTGAGCTGATCGACCTGAAGAAGGCCGCCAACGCCACGCGCGACCTCGGCGAGTACGAAGGCGAGATGATCGTGGCCGGTCGTGGCCGCTTCGGTCCTTACGTGAAGTACGGCAAGCTGTACGCGAACATCCCCAAGACCGAGGATCCCAATGCAGTGACCTTGGAGCGCGCGATCGAGCTGGTGCAGGCGAAACAGGCCGGCGCCAGGGCCAGTGTGCTTCGGACCTTTGAAGGGTCCGACCTGCAGGTGCTGGACGGCCGATATGGCCCTTACATCACCGACGGCAAGAAGAACGCGAACCTGCCCAAAGGCACCAAGCCCGAGGACATCACTTTGGAGGAAGCCACGAAGCTGGTGGCCGCCGCCCCCGCGAAGAAGGCCGCCGCCAAGAAGGGAGGCTTCCGCCGCAAGAAGGCTTCCTAAGGCCCTGGCCCGAGGCTGCCAACATCGCCCTGTGAGCAGCGCACCGTGAAAGGCTGAGATGCGGCCGTATCGGCGCGCGATCTTCGCCGTTGGACCATCCGTTCGATCGGCAGGCACGAAGCCTGCTGTCCGGCTGTTCCGCTCCGGCACCGGTGGACATCAGCATCTATTTCCAGCCTTCACAGCGCTTCGGGCAGAGCCGCCCGGAGTGGTTGCCTCATACCATGGGCGACCATGTGCGCTTCCACACCAAGAATGGTTTCCCCGATCTTGAAGGCGCCCAAGTGGCCATCCTCGGCGTGCTCGATGACCCCGGCCATGCCCGGGCCCGTAGCTGTGTGAAAGCGCCGGACGCGGTGCGTGAACAGCTCTACCAGCTCTATCTGCCGGCCGGGAATCTGCAGATCGTGGACCTCGGCGACATTCACCCCGGTGCCAGTGCACAGGACACACAGCACGCCGTGGCCGATACATTGGCCGAGCTGATCCGCAAGAACATCGTGACCATCATCCTGGGCGGCGGTCAGGGTCACACCTACACGCAATACCTGGCCTACGAGAAGCTCGAACGCACCGCCAACATCGTCTGCATCGACGGGCGGCTGGATCTCGGCGAACCCGGACAAGCCCTGGCGGACACCAGCTACCTGAGCCACATCGTCCTGCGCCAGCCGAACTACCTGTTCAACTACAGCAACCTGGGCTTCCAGACCTACCTCGTGGACCAGCCGGGCATTGAGCTCATGGACAAGCTCTTCTTCGATGCCCACCGCCTCGGGGAGCTCCGCGCCAGCATCAGCGACGCTGAACCCGTGATGCGCAATGGCGACACGGTGAGCGTGGACATGACCAGCGTTCGCTACAGCGATGCGCCCGGCACCACCCGCCCCGGGCCGAATGGCTTTCACGGTGAGGAGATCTGCCAGCTCATGCGTTACGCCGGTATCAGCGAGAAGATCACAAGCCTCGGCCTCTACGAGCTCGACCCGGAACGCGATGTCAACGGCGTTACGGCCCAATTGGCGGCCCAGATGGTGTGGTGCTTCCTGGATGGCTACCGCAGCCGCACCAACGACCTGCCTTGGTTGGACCGCAAGCGGTTCACGCGGTTCAGAGTGCCCATCCGCGGACATGATCAGGACCTGGTCTTCTACAAGAGCTCAGTGAGCGACCGATGGTGGATGGATGTGCCCTACAGGGCCGAACAGGAGGCCCGCTTCGAGCGGCACCACCTGGTCCCATGCTCGTTCGGTGACTACCAATTGGCCTGTCGGGAAGAGGTGCCGGATCGCTGGTGGCGGACCTTCCAGAAGCTTTCGTGAACCACCTGGCCGGTGGGATCCCAATTCCCAGATCCTTGTTAAAAAGTTCTCTGCGATCGGCTTTTTGCTATTTTGGCGCCGGGATCAACCACAGGTCCCGGGAAAGAGCTTGTCTCCGGACCGGACCCAACGAACGCGAAAACGCAATGAGGGGGATATTTACAGCTGTTGTCTGTGTAGGGCTGGTGAGCACTTCGTTCGCGCAGCAGGATCCACAGTTCACGCAGTACATGTTCGATCGCTTGTCGATCAATCCGGGTGTCGCGGGTACCTCGGGCAACATCTGCGCCACCGCGCTGCTCCGTCAGCAGTGGACCGGCTTTGATGGAGCACCCAAGACCGGCCTCATCAACATCCACAGCCCCATCGATAAGATCAGCAGTGGGGTGGGCCTCTCGGTCTACTTTGATCAGCTTGGTCAGCTGAAGACCAACGCGCTGCGTCTGCATTACTCCTTCCACCGCAAGCTGGGTGCCGGTACGTTGGGCATCGGGGTTTACGGCGGATTGATCAGCCGCACGTTGGGCAGTGAC
The DNA here is from genome assembly GCA_020854015.1 of Flavobacteriales bacterium. Lineage (GTDB taxonomy): Bacteria > Bacteroidota > Bacteroidia > Flavobacteriales_F > PHOS-HE28 > PHOS-HE28. The sequence continues at coordinate 4,363 of JADZGG010000442.1, read as the reverse complement.
TGGATCGCGGTCGATCCCGTATCCGACGATGCGGCCATTCCGGATAATGGTACGAGCGCTTCCGGCTTCGATCTGGGCGCAGGCGTGTACTATGTGAATCCCAAGTTTTGGCTGGGTCTTTCCAGCACCCAGCTTCCCTCCACGAAGCTTGATGCGGTCAGCATCCAGAACGCCCGCCACTACTATGCACAGGCCGGTTACAACTGGGATATCGTACCGAACAAGTGGCAGTTGCAGCCCAGCATCCTCATCAAGAGCGATGCAGCGTCCACCCAGCTTGATCTGAACGCCATGATGCTCTATAATAAGACCATCTGGCTGGGCGTTACCTACCGTACGGAAGATGCCATTGCCCCCCTTATCGGCTACCAGCACGAGTTCTCGAACGGAAAGGGTAGCATCAGGTTGGGATACAGCTACGACCTTACCACGTCGGAGCTGAAGAACTACAGCAGCGGCAGCCACGAGGTCATGCTGAACTACTGCTTCAAGATCGTGAAGCCTGTGAAGCGTGAGATCTACAGGAACGTTCGATTCCTTTAAGCGTCACCGTAACCAGATAACCTCCATCGCCGTTCAAGGTCTAGTCTGTAGTGTCTGCTTACCCGGACACCGAAGACCCGAAACCCTGCAAGGACCTCGGAACGGCTAACAAGGAAGACCATGGAACTACGTCCCGTCGTATATATCGGCGCCATCGGCTTGCTGGCAAGCTGTGGTGGTGGTGGCAATGGGCAGCTGATCGGCGCCCAAGGCCGTCCGGATTGGTATCAGGTGGACCCCTTTGGGATGAACTACATCCCCATGGGCGCCTATACCATGGGTCCAAGTGACCAGGATGCGCCGTACGCCTTCGTTTCCAAAGCGAAGACCGTATCCGTGCAGGCCTTCTACATCGATCAGACGGAGATCTCGAACAACGAGTACCGTCAGTTCGTGGAGTATGTGATCGACTCCACGGCCAAGCGCATCCTCGGAGACGAGGACATTGGCGAGCACGTGATCACCGAAGATGAATTCGGCGAAGAGATCGATCCACCAGTGATCAACTGGAAGGAGCGCATCGACTACTATGGCGAGGAGGAGCGCGAGGCGCTTGCCGACATGTACTATGCACAGAGCGAGCAGTTCTATCGCCGCAAGGAGATCGACACGCGGAAGCTCATGTTCGAGTACTACTGGATCGACCTGAAGGAGGCGGCCCGCAAGGCCGGTCGCGATCTGGACCTTAGCTACACCAACACCAAGGGTCAGAACAATGCGATCCGCGGCCACAGCGACCGTAGCAAGTTCATCATCAAGGAGATCATCAACGTCTACCCCGACACCTTGGCGTGGACCCATGACTTCACCTATTCGTTCAACGACCCGATGACCAAGAACTACTTCTGGCATCCGGCGTACGACAACTATCCCATCGTGGGCGTCACCTGGACCCAGTGCAATGCGTTCAACGTATGGCGCACCCAGAACCTCATGAACGGTTGGTTGCAGAGCAACGGTGAGCCTTTCATCAACGACTTCCGTCTGCCTACGGAGGCGGAGTGGGAATACGCTGCTCGCGGCGGTCTCGACCTGGCTCCGTATCCATGGGGTGGTCCTTATATCCGGAACCGTCAGGGCTGCTTCCTGGGCAACTTCAAGCCGTTGAGCGGTAACTACACGGACGATGGTGGTTTCCACACCGTACCGGTGGACAGCTACAGCCCGAACGACTACGGCCTGTATCAGATGGCCGGTAACGTGGCCGAGTGGACCAGCACGGCGTTCGATGAGAGCGTGTACGATTTCGACCACGATCTGAACCCGGAATACAGCTACGATGCATTGGCCAACGATCCGCCTTCATTGAAGCGGAAGGTGATCCGCGGTGGCTCGTGGAAGGATGTGGGCCTGTACCTCCAGACGGGCACACGCAGCTACGAGTACCAGGACACGGCGAAGACCTATGTGGGATTCCGCTCGGTGCTCACCTACCTTGGCCGCGGTAAGGCCGTCAATGCCGAAGACCTCTAGACCCCTCGGGAACCAGCGGACCGTTACCTGCAAGGCGCGTTCGCATTCCATACATAGCACCAACTCGTTCATCAAACCTTAAACCCCGGTAGAACACGATGAAACCCGGCAGCAAAAAGTGGAAGAACTTCATGGCCAAGCTTTATGGTATCGGCGCTGCCGTCGTTATCATAGGTGCACTGTTCAAGATCCAGCACTGGCCCTTCGCCAGTCTGTTCCTTGTGCTTGGTCTCAGTACGGAAGCGGTCATCTTCTTCTTCTCGGCGTTCGAACCTCCCCATGAGGAACCCGATTGGAGCTTGGTGTACCCGGAGCTTGCCACTGGCGAGCACGCTGAAGGCGATGATTTCCAGAAGAACGACCAACGCTCGATCACTGAGCAGTTGGACGACATGCTGGAAGGTGCCAAGATCGAGCCTGAGCTGATCCAGAGCCTGGGTGAAGGCATGCGCAGCCTAAGCGATCAGGCCAAGCAGATGGGCCAGATCACCGGTGCGGCTTCTGCCACGAATGAATACGCGAACAGCCTGAAGGGCGCTTCCGAGAAGGTGAGCGCGCTGAGCGACAGCTACGCGAAGGCGAGCGAGAGCTTGGTGGGTCTTACGCAGAACGTGGACGCTGGCCGCAACGCCGGCGAGAGCCTCAGCAAGATGAGCACCAACCTCACCGCGCTGAACGAGATGTACGAGATGCAACTGCGCAGCAGCCGCGAGAAGCTCGAGGCCGCCAACAAGATGTTCGATGGCGTGGGCGAACTGCTCACCAACCTGCGTGACAGTGTCGATGACACCAAGCGCTACAAGGACAACATCGCTCAACTGAGCGACAACCTCGGCAAGCTCAACACGGTGTACGGCAATATGCTGAACGCCATGACCGTGCGCGGCTGATCGTCAACTGCCATTCGTTACCGACCCTAATAACCGAACAACCCCATGGCAGGAGGTAAGCTGTCCCCCCGACAGCAAATGATCAACATGATGTACTTGGTGCTGACGGCGCTGCTCGCGCTGAACGTGTCCAAGGAGATCCTTGATTCATTCGTGACGGTGAACAACGGTCTTGAGACGACCAAGGGCACGCTGAAGGAGAAGGTGGATGCCACCTACAAATCCTTCGCCCAGTACGCGTCCGAGAACAAGGAGAAGTATGGCGCGGCCAATGCGCAAGCCATCGAGATCCAGAAGATGGCGGCCAAGCTGATCAGCGACATCGATCAGTGCAAGGCCAAGTCCATCATGGCCACCGAGAACTGGCCCATTGAGAAGGTGCTTGGCAAGAACGCCCAAGGGCAGGATACCATCATCAACCTGAAGCTGGTGAGCGCCAAGGACAACCAGGAGGGCATCACCCACCAGATGATCGGCTCGGAAGAGGCGAATCCCAAGAAGGATGAGCACTCCGCGTATGATCTGCGGGTGAAGCTGGAGGCGTTCCGCGACAAGATCAAGCAGATCGCCAACAAGGACCCGAAGAACCCCAACAAGACCCTGATCGCGAACGTCGACAAGATGTTCAACTTCGAGAAGGAGAAGGAAGCGGGTAACACGGGTGTGGAAGTGAGCTGGGAGACCAAGAACTTCTACCACGTTCCTCTGGCCGCCGGTATCACGATCCTGAGCAAGATCCAAGCGGATGTGCGCAACGCCGAGAATGAAACGGTGAACTACATGCTGGGGAACGTGGAGCAGAAGAGCTTCAAGTTCAACACGCTTGCAGCCATCGTGAAGCCTCAGAGCAGCTACGTGACCGTCGGAAGCAAGTACATGGCCGAGATCTTCCTCGGGGCTTACGATGATCAGAACATCCCGGAGGTCTACATCTGCGGTCCTGGCGCGCACGTGGACACCACGAGCAAGCCGATGAAGATCGTGGGTGAGGCGATCAAGTTGCCCATGAACGGTGCCAAGGCCCAGCTGGAGCAGGTTGCCGGTGGTGCAGGTCTTCGTACAGTGACCGGTATCATCAAGTTCAAGCCTGTTGGTGGCGAGGAGCAGATCCAGCCCTTCACGACCGAATACGAAGTGGCGGCCCCGAGCCTCGTTGTCAGCCCGACCAAGATGAACGTGTTCTACCGTGGTGTTGACAACCCGGTGAGCGTGAGCGTTTCGGGCTACAGCAACAAGGATATTTCGCCCAGCGCTACGAACGGAACATTGAGCAAATCCGCTGACGGCTTCATCATGCGCCCTGGAAAGGACACCGAAGCCCTGATCGGCGCCACGGTGACCAACCCCGACGGCAGCAAGAAGTCCATGCCAGGCATGAAGTTCCGTGTGAAGAACGTGCCGAACCCGACGCCCTACTTCGCCGGCAAGAGCGTGAACGACGAAACGATCAAGAAGAC
>JADZGG010000441.1 GCA_020854015.1 Flavobacteriales bacterium | reverse complement strand
CCGACAGGAAGCACTGATCCTTGTCAGCGCGCCGGCACCGAAGCATACCGCGCGATCACCGGCACGCGGCCCTTGCCCTCGCTGCTCAGCACCAGGTCCCCGTTCGACAGGAAAGTGATGCCCTCGGGCTTCGGCAACAGCTCCGCATCCAGCACGGCCAGGTCAACAAGAAGTCCCGCACGGTCCACCACCAACAGCATGCGGTCCACTGCGGAAAGCAGGTAGTAGTGCCCGGTGGCCGGATGCACCGCCACGGAGGAATAGCGCAGCTTCAGCGCGGACACCGTGCGCCCCTTGTCCGTGGTGCGTGTGGGAACGGCGATGCCCTTCGCTTCCGCTTGACGTGTGAGCGCGTCGACAGAGAGCTTCAACACCGGCCTACAGGAATGCGCTGGATCCTTCGGGTCGAACGCATAGAGGATGCGGTCGTCACGCACCTCGGGTCCACCTTTCGTGATGTCCTTGGGCGACACAAGCACCAGGCCCGAACGGTCGTCATACCCGAGGCCCTCGATATTGCGGTTCGGGATGTCGAGGCGGAAGGTGTCTTGCGTGACCCAACGACCGCGCACCTGCTCGATGTGATGGATCAGCCCATCGCTCCGCAACGCGAAGTACCCACTGCCCACCCGCGTCAATCCCTCCATATCGGCCGGACCGCCGAAGGTCTCTGTGCGCAGCACCCGGCCGTCCTTCAACCCGATGAAATAGAGCGTGGATGATTCATCCTGCACACACGCCACGGTCGTGCTATCCACATCCGTGAGCGCACTGATCTCCACCAGCTGTGCAGGCAGTTCGAGCACTGTCGTCGGGCGGTTCAGCTCGTAAGGAATGCGCTTCGCCCTTTGCTGGGGAAGGGTGAACGCACAGGATAGCGGGACCAGAAGAATGGAGAGGAGTATGACGCGCATCGCATCAAAGATCGTTCCCGCCGCCCTTCATCTTGCAGGATGTCCGCCGTTCCGCTTCCTTCGCCGCGGTCCATGAAACACATCTTCCCCGGACGTTCCTTCCTCCTCGTCGTTGTGGCCGCGCTCGGCTACTTCGTGGATATTTACGACCTGGTGCTCTTCAACGTCGTGAAGCGCGAGAGCCTGGAGTTCATCCTCGGCGCAGGGAACCCACGCATCAAGGACGTGGGCATCGCCCTGTTCAACTGGCAGATGCTCGGCATGCTGGTGGGCGGGATCCTGTGGGGCGTTTGGGGCGACAAGAAGGGTCGGATCACCGTGCTCTTCGGCAGCATCCTGCTCTACTCCGCGGCCAACATCGCCAACGCCTTCACCACCGACCTCACCACCTACGCCATCGTGCGCTTCATCGCGGGCCTCGGCCTGGCCGGTGAACTGGGCGCCGGCATCACCCTGATCACCGAGACCATGCCCCGTGACAAGCGCGGCTACGGCACCATGATCGTGGTGACCTTCGGCGCGCTCGGTGCCGTGTTCGCTGCGGAAGTGGCGGACAAGGGGTTGTGGTTCGGGCACCTGTGGGAAAGCCTGACCGGCCAGGCACTGATGAGCTGGCAGGTGACCTACCTCGTGGGCGGCCTCATGGGCCTGGTGCTGCTGGTGATGCGCGTGGGCACCTTCGAGAGCGGCCTGTTCCAGAGCATGAAGGAGAGCAGCGCGCGCAAGGGCGACCTCCGGCTGCTGTTCAATGACCGGCACCGCTTCGTGCGCTACCTCAGCTGCATCCTCATCGGAGTGCCGGTGTGGTACGTGATCGGTGTGTTGGTGAGCCTATCGCAGGATGTCTTCATCCCGGAACTGGGAATTGATACGAGCGCGCTGGATCCCGTTGCACTGAAGAAGGTGAATGGCGAGGCCATCAAGTACGCGTACATCGGCCTCAGCCTGGGCGACCTGCTGAGCAGTTTGCTGAGCCAGGTGCTGCGCAGCCGGAAGAAAGTGATCCTCCTGTACCTCGGCGCCAACCTTGTCCTTACGCTCGTGTTCCTCTTCGGCATGCGGGGCGCCAGCATCGCCACCTACAACTGGTTGTGCCTCGCCCTGGGCTTGGCGACAGGCTACTGGGTCATCTTCGTCACCGTGGCCAGCGAGCAGTTCGGCACCAACATCCGCAGCACCGTGGCCACCACCACGCCCAACTTCGTCCGCGGCGCCGTGCTCCCCGTCACCTACAGCTTCTCCATGCTCGCCGCATCCGTGGGCAATGTCACCAGTGCACTGGTCGTGGGCCTTGTGTGCATCGGCGCCGCCTTCTGGGCCACCACGCGTGTGCATGAGACCTTCCACAAGGAAATGGACTTCGTGGAGGAGTAGTGATCATGTGCCCATGCGACCATATGCGCATGTGCCCATCCACCCGAACATCAGCGCGCCGCAATACCGAATTTCACGTACACGCTGGCACTGATGGTGATGCGCGAGAAGCTCACGCCCATTTCCTCGTAGTCCGTATTCACCTCCTGGGCCACCCCGAACAAGGACTGGCTTTGCCCTTGCAACGAAGGGATCCGATCCATGCCACGGGACTCACGAACTTCCAGCGCCGGTCCGGCACGTTCACCGATCGCTTCCAGCATGTGATCGGCCTGCTCCTTCGCAGCCTTCATGGCCTTGGTCCGTTGCTCTTG
>JADZGG010000440.1 GCA_020854015.1 Flavobacteriales bacterium | reverse complement strand
TGCCGGACATTGTGGCGGTCATGTTGTGCTCCGTCTCTTTCCAAGGACCCCACTTATCCATGCTGCCCAAGCTGCTCACATTCGCGTAGACGACCTCAACAGGGGCCTTGATCACGGCGGATCGTTCAACGCGGAAGTCGTTCGGGCCCATGAGCCCGAGTATCACCAGGATGGCCACCAGGGCCAGCAGGATGATCAGGATGGTCTTCAATGCTCTCATCGTCCGGTGTATTTGGTGGATCAAAGATGCCGATCCATGGGGAAGTTCCCAAGCGACAGTGGCGTGAGGTTGGCACGCTCTTTTCTTTGTGGCGCACAGCGTTAACCGCACCCTTCCATGAAGACCCTCCGATATTCCTTCGCTTTCCCCCTGATGTTGATCATGGCTCTGGCCTTCGCGTTGCCCGGATGCACCAAGAAGACCAGTCCGGCCGGGGTGAAGGTGAAGCAGCCGTTCAGTGGCAATGCCTACGAAAGCAACAACCGCTTCTTCCGGGGAACCGGCCAAGGGGTCAGCGTGAAACAGAACATCGCCCGGAGCAAGGCCGACCTGGATGCCAAGAACCAACTTGCAGCGCAGGTAGGCACCAACATCAAGGCTGTAAGCGACCAGTACCTCGGCCAGACGGAGAACGCCAACGCCGCAGATGTCGCCGATAAGTTCCAGACACTGGTGCGCGAGGTGATGAGCACTGAGCTGGCCGACCTGCGCAAGATCGGCGAGGAGACCTACTTCAACGAGACCACCAAGGACTACACGCAATACGTGGCTTACGAGATCAAAAAGGCAGCCATGTTCCGCTTCATGAAGAAGCAAGCCCGCACCAACGCCAAGATCAGCGAACAGGAGCTGAAGGTGATGGACGAGATCCTGGACCAGCAGATCAAGCTGGCCGAGGCGGAAGGCGAGTAAGCACTACTGACAACTTGTACGATGAGGGGCTGACGATCAGCCCCTTTTTCGTGCCTGAGCGGTGTTGGACCTGGATTTGCTGCTCGACCGGCGTACCAATCCTTATTCAATATGGCCGGAGCTTGGATCATTGGCATCATTGCGATGCTCGTCAGCATGCTGGTAAGCCAGCAACTGAAGAGCCGCTTTCAGAAATACTCAGCTACACCCCTTGCCAACGGCATGAGCGGTGCGGAGATCGCGGAACGCATGCTTCGCGACCATGGCATCTCCAATGTGAAAGTGGTTAGTGTCGCCGGTCAGTTGACCGATCACTACAACCCAGCCACTCGGACCGTGAACCTGAGCGAGCCGGTGTACCATGCCCGCAACGCAGCAGCAGCAGCCGTGGCCGCTCACGAATGCGGGCATGCCGTTCAGCATGCCACGGCTTACCAGTGGCTGAACATGCGCAGCAAGCTGGTGCCTGTGGTGCAGATCTCCAGCAGCTTCATGCAGTGGGTGATCCTGGGCGGCATCCTGATGATCAACACCTTCCCGCAATTGTTGCTCATTGGCATTCTCATGTTCGCGGTCACTACGCTGTTCGCTTTCATCACCCTGCCGGTGGAGTATGACGCCAGCAACCGGGCCCTGGCGTGGATCAAGCTGAAAGGCATTGTGACACCCAGCGAGTACGACATGAGCGCTGATGCCTTGAAGTGGGCCGCACGCACCTACGTCGTTGCCGCCATCGGATCCCTGGCCACCTTGCTCTACTACGTATCGATCTTCATGAATCGCCGGAACTAGCGGTCATGGTGCGGCGGACCAATTCGTCGGGCACAGAAGTTCCCTACAGGGGCAGCGAGGATGCTGCTCTACTTCAATCGTAGCACCACCGGCAGGTGGTCGCTGTAGCCGCCCTTGTAGTTCTGGCCGCTGTAGGTCTTGTTCGGTGAGAGCCCGTACTTGGGGTGCTTGAACAACAGGCGCTTGTTCCAGAGCGCTTCCGCCGATGCCACAAGCGGCATCATGTCCTGGCTCACAAGGAACTGATCGAGGTAGTCCCAGTGGCCGTCGAACTGGTGACTGCCGAAGCCTTCGGGTTGGTCCACGCACATCAGGTCCACCAGAGGCGCCTTGCGGTCGCAGCCGGCCGACAGCCCTTGTTGGATGCTCTTGTCCGTCGGGGTGTCGTTGAAGTCGCCCATCACCAGCACGTGCACATGAAGACCCGTACGGACCCGGGCGATCGCCTGGGCCAAGGTGTTGGCAGCTGCCATGCGCTTCGGTTCGCTCTTCTCCTGCCCTTCACGTCGGCTGGGCCAATGGTTCACGAACACATGGAATGTATCCGCAGCTCCGGCCAGTACAGCATGAAGGATGTCGCGCGTCAGGTCGTTCTTCAAGGGGACCTTCAACGCCTCGGAGCTGAGCACATTGAAGTGGTGCGGGTCGACGAGCAAGGCCACATCAATGCCGCGTTCGTCGGGGCTTTCGTGATGGACCACCACGTACTTGGCAGCGCTCAAGGCTTCGCTACGGGCCAAGCCTTCGACCACAGTGGCGTTCTCCACTTCAGCAAGGCCGATCATGGCGGGCAGCTTATCGCCGCAGAGCACAATGGCCTTGCCTAGGTTCCTATACTTCGTAAGCAACCGCTCCTCCGTCCAGTGCATGGGGCCGTCGGGCAGGAAGTCGTTGTCGTCCCGTGTAGGGTCGTCCTTCGTGTCATAGAGGTTCTCCACGTTGTAGAACACAACGTTGGCTCCTGAAGGGAGCGGCTGCAACGCTGTGTTGGTCAGCGCTGGGGGCTGAACGGGAATGTCCGCCTCCGGAGCGACGGCCGAGCCGCAGCTCAAGAGCAAAGCCACCGTGGCCAGGATCAAGGAGAGCTTCATGTCCAAGGGACTCATCGACGCCGGGTCTTGATGCCGAAAACGCCCAGCAATCCGCGGGTCAGTTCGCGCATCACGGTGTTGCCGACCTGGCGGACCATGGTGTTCCTGCTGATGTCCTCGATCACACTGGTCTCCTTGGGCTCGGGCTTGGCACGCTCCTTCGCTTTCGGGGCGGACTCATCCTTCTCCTTCTCTCCTTTCAGGCGTTTCTCGAGGATCTCGAAGGCACTGTCGCGATCGAGCTCCTCATTGTACTTGCGCACCAGATCACTGCGTCCTACCAGGCCGTCAAGCTCCAAGGGGGATAGCACATCCATGCGCGTGGCCGGCGCGCGCATCAACGTGTGGGCCAGCGGTGTGGGCGTACCCTTCTCGCTCAGCGCGCTCACGATGGCTTCACCGATGCCCAGCGAGGTGAGCAGTTCCTCGGTGTTGTAGAAGTCGGTGAGCGGGTAGTTCTCGGCTGTGCGCTTGATGGTGGTGCGGTCCTTGGCCGTGAAGGCGCGCAACGCGTGCTGCACCTTCAGCCCCAACTGCCCCAGCACGCCTTCCGGCACATCGCTCGGGTCCTGCGTGCAGAAGTAGACCCCCACCCCTTTCGAGCGGATCAGCTTGATGATGGTCTCGATCTGCTCCAGCAACGGCTTGGTGGCCGTATTGAAGATCAGGTGCGCCTCGTCGATGAAGAGCACCAGTTTGGGTTTCTCGGCATCGCCGACCTCCGTGAACGTGGCGTAGATCTCTGCCAACAAGCACAACATGAAGGTGCTGAACAGCCTCGGCTTATCCTGTATGTCCGTAAGGCGCACAATGTGGACCACGCCCTTGCCATCACGCACCTGCAACAGGTCGTTCACATCGAAGCTGCGTTCGCCGAAGAAGGTGTCCGCACCTTGCTGCTCGATCTCGATGAGCTTGCGCATGATGGTGTTCACCGTGGCTGGGCTCACGGCGCCGTACTCCTTCTGGATCGCCGCTTTCCCTTCTTGCGTGGTGAACTGCAGCACGCGCCGTAGGTCCTTCAGGTCCAGCAAGGGCAACGCGTTGTCGTCACAATACTTGAAGACCAACGCCAGCACGCTTTGCTGGGTGTCGTTCAGCTCCAGGATGCGACCGAGCAGCACGGGACCGAACTCGCTGACGGTGGCCCGCAGGCGAGCGCCTTTCTCGTTGCTGAGGCTGAGCAGTTCCACCGGAAGTTGAGCCGGTTCGAACGGCAGCCCGAGCCTCTGATGCCGCGCGGTGATCTTGTCGTTCGCCACACCTGGTGCAGCGATCCCGCTCAGGTCGCCCTTGATGTCCATCAGCAACGAAGGCACGCCATGCAGGCTCAGCTGTTCGGCCAGCGTTTGCAGGCTCTTGGTCTTGCCGGTACCGGTGGCACCTGCGATCAGACCATGCCGGTTCATCGTGCGCAAGGGCACCCGGACCTGCAGTCCTGCAGGACAGTCTCCGTTGAACAAAGGGGATCCGAGCACGATGTACCCGCCCTGCACGGCATTGCCGTTCTGCATCACCTGGATGAACTCTTCCTGCGTCTTCATGATGGCCTCAAAGTAAACGAAGCGAGGGGCCACAACGGACCCCTCGCGACCAAGTTCAGTGCACGATCACTTCTCGATGGCGAAGGTGATCTTGACGTTCACACGGTACTCCGTGATCTTGCCTTTCTCCACCACAGCGCTCTGTTCTTGCACGTAAACGGAACGGATGCCACGGACGGTCTTGCTGGCTTCTTTCACCGCATTGGCGGTGGCCTCTTCCCAGCTGTTCTTGCCGCTGGCGAGGATCTCAATCACTTTCAGGATGGGCATGGTGCGCGAGGTTGTCTACGAAGTGGATGGTGTATGGTGCGAACTGTAAGCGATCAAAGGAACGACTAGCTGAAGAGCTTGCCGAGCATGCCTTTCGCCATGTCGGCCATGCCACCGCCATTTCCGGTGAAGCTGCCGATGAGGCTCTGGAGGTTTCCAGCGTTACCGCCCACCTTGTCGCTGAGCAAACTGGTGATCGCAGGCAGGATCATGTCCGATGCGCTGCCAGCTTGGGAAGCGTTGAGGCCCACTTCTCCGGTGAGCTTGCCCTGAAGAACGTTGCCGATGTTGCTGAGGATACCGTTCGCGCCAGCACTGTTCGTGGCGCTGCTGAACAGGTTCAGCACGTCGTCCATGCCGAAGCCATCGCCACCGCCGATCACTTCCTTCACGCTGGAAGCTGCTGCATTGATCGAGCCATTGGCTTGGTCCTGGTTAAGGCCGATCTTGCTAATGAGCTCAGGTCCTACCTGGCCTTTGAGGGTTTCGAGAAGTTGGTCGAGCATGGCGTTGAGGTGATTTGCGGGTTTGGACAGAAAGCTAAGGCCCAAGTCACATGATCGGTGCGCGGAACTCACGTCGACCTGGCCGCTTCCGCTGTAAGTACTAGGGAACCAAGGGCGCTTTCGATGCGCGTGGCCGGATCTCTACAGCGAACCTCCTGGTCCGCTCCCGTGTTCTGGTGGTCATGGAAAGCGCACCCTACCTCATCATCGGCGGAAGAAAAGGCATCGGTCGCGGCATTGCACAGCGCTTGCTGGATCAAGGCCGTTCGGTCATCGTGGCTTCCCGGACAGCGCAAGAACTGCCGGAAGGCGCGCTGTTCCTGGCGACCGATGTGGTCGGTGAAGGCTTGCCGTTGGACCAACTTCCGAACGAACTTTCCGGTATGGCGTATTGCCCTGGCAGCATCGACCTGCGACCGTTGCGAAGCATCAAGCCGGAAGACCTTCGCGCTGCGTTGGAACTGAACGTTGTCGGTGCTTTCCGTGCTGCACAAGCTTGCACGGACAGGTTAAAACGGGTTCCGGGCTCATCCATGCTGTTCTTCAGCACCGTGGCCGTGGGCCAAGGCATGGCCTTTCATAGTTCTGTTAGCGCGGCCAAGGGTGCGGTGGAAGGCCTCACACGGGCACTCGCGGCCGAACTCGCACCTTCCATCCGGGTGAACTGCATCGCCCCGAGCCTGACCGACACCACCTTGGCGGAAAAGCTGCTCGGTTCCCCGGAACGCGCGAAGGCAGCCGCGGAACGACACCCGCTCAAGCGCGTCGGCTCCGTTGAGGACATGGCTTCACTCGCGGTATTCCTACTTGGACCCGAAGCAGGCTGGATCACTGGACAAGTGATCGGTGTTGATGGTGGAATGAGCCGCTTGCGCTAGCGGCTTCACTCGTTGGGTTCCGGCCGGCCCAGTGCCTTGGTGGCCATCTTCAACTGTTCCTCTTCCGCAGCTAGTACATTCTTCAAGCTGTCGCTCACCTCCTGCTGCTCGAAGTGCTCCAAATCCGGCTGACCGGCGTTCACCCACGCTGTGTACCACCAACTGCCCAGGCTGATGATGGCGGCGTTCATGCGACGCTCCACCATGCCACCCATGGCATCCTCGTAGGCCTTGGTGAATTCGCGGCTGTAGAAACGCATGGCGCCACGGCCACGGTCCTCGAACACGAATTTGCGGTCATCCGGGAACTGTTCATTCACCCGGCGCTCCAAAGAGAAGACCGAATCGACACGGGCATTGCTTTCCTGCACCGCCGTCCAAGCCGCATCCAAGGGGTCATCGAGGTACTTCGCCCTGCCCATCAGGTGGTCGTAGTTCTCGCCGGACAGCTCGGGAATGCGACTTTCCCAGAAGGCGTGGATGCCATGCTGGTTGGTAAGCTGCCCATTGTAGTTCTCCGTGGTGTGCAAGGGCACATGCGCGTCACCGACATAGTGCCCCAGGTCGCTGGCGTAGTAGAGTATCCGGTCCACGTCTCCACGCTGGAAGGCCTTGGTGAGCCGCATCAGCATGATCTGCAAGTGCCAGGGCACAATGCCGTAGGCTTGGAGCGTGTCCTCCGTGTATTTCTCGACCGCCGTGGTCCAGGGGCGCGGCACCACGCTGAAGGGATCCACACCACCAATGGCATAGTGGTCGATGTCGATGTAATGGCGTGGAGCTTCGGCAGGATCCGCATAGCGGCGGCGGTCGGGATCCACCGCATGATCGCTGATGTAATCGATGTGGCGCTTGAAGAAGCCGAACATCTCGGGCGGTAGCGTGTAGCAGGCCATCCGGTTGATGCGCTTGTGGCCGTAGAATCCCCAAGCCCCAGCATCCTCGGTCGTTGCAGTAGGCCAGAGCAAAGCCAAGCCCAGCAGCACGAACAGGAACTTCCACCGCCAGGACCGGCGTGATGGTCGAACGGTTCCCTCGGTAACGGAGCTTGCCATGGGGGCCAACGTAGCGTTCGTAGCGTCGTTGCGGTGATCCTCGAACTCAGTTCTCCATCCGGACCAATACACCGTCCTTCAGCTCGGGGATCACGCGGCTCTGGTCGGGTGTCAGGCAGAACTTCACATCATCGAACAGCCGCAGCTGCTCCAAGCGCTTCCGTCGTGGCGCGGCCTTCAGGATGCTCAGGTAGTTCTCCTTGGCCGCCATGTACAGGTACTTGGCCGCGATGCTGCTGTCCTCCTCCACCCCGAACTTGCCGCTCTCCAGCAGCTTGTCCATCACGGCGC